>DASSYG010000392.1:0-5796 GCA_035703405.1 Acidimicrobiales bacterium
GAGGGCGACGTCGCACTTGCCGGCGAGGATCCGCATGCGGGCGGTCTCGATCGCGGTGGCTCCCGATGCACACGCCGCATACGACGACGCGACCGGGCAACCGGTCCACCCGAGCGCCTGGGCGAAGGTCGCCCCGGCCACATACCCGGGGTAGCCATTGCGCATCGTGTCGGCGCCGGACACGAACTGGACGTCACGCCAGTCGACGTCGGCGTCGTCGAGGGCGTATTGGGCGGCGGCGATGCCGTATTCGACGAAGTTGCGACCCCACTTGCCCCACGGGTGCATGCCGGCCCCGAGGACCACCACATCATCCGATGCACTCATGACGCCCCTCTTTCAGTCGACCGGGCTACGGGTTGCCAGCGCCACATGAGATGGTCGTGGTCATCGTCACTGAACAGGGTGCCGGTCACGACCTCGACCTCGTCGCCGACAGCCACGTCGTCGACCCCGACTCCCGGCGTGAGTTGGCCCAGGATCACCAGGCCTTCCGCTTCGAGTTCGACCGCTGCGATCGCGAACGGGGTGAAT
Source organism: Acidimicrobiales bacterium (assembly GCA_035703405.1). Lineage (GTDB taxonomy): Bacteria > Actinomycetota > Acidimicrobiia > Acidimicrobiales > Iamiaceae > JAFDWI01. The sequence continues at coordinate 535 of DASSYG010000392.1, forward strand.
TCGTCCCCGTCGTGGACGAACGGCGCAGGCGGTTGGTACTGGGCGTCGGTGTAGGACCAGATCCGACCCCGGCGTGACAGTGGCGTGGGCTCCATCGACGTGCCGCGGCACGACGGGTTCGGACACCATTGCGCCCGCGGGGGAAAGGCGTACGTGTCACAGGTCGCGCACCGCACCCCGATCAGATGGGGTTCGCCGTCTGGGTCGAACCAGCCCTCCGCGCCCAGCGCGGGAACGGTCGTTCTGGTCGTCATCGGATCTCCTGGAACGCCGACTGCCGAGTTACCTGGGTCTGACAGGTCGTCAGATTCATGGAAGCCGACTGTACCGTCGCTGCCGACGAGTCGGCTCAATCGCTGGCGAGCGCGTCCAGCGGGTCGAGGTGGGTGGCCCGTCGGGTGGGAAGCGCCGCGGCGATGAAGCCGACGATCACCCCGGCGATCAGCACCACGGTCAGGCGGATCCAGGGGATCGCGAAGCCGGTGAGGGCCTGGTCGGGGCCGAACGATTTGATGAGTGCCGCGCCGATGGCCGTTCCCAACACCAGGCCGATGATCGTGCCCGTCATCGCGATGAGCAGGGCCTCGATCCGGACGGTTTTGCGGAGCTGGCGCCGGGTCATGCCCACGGCGCGCAGGAGTCCGAGTTCTCGGGTGCGTTCCAGGATCGACAGCCCGAGCGTGTTGACGATCCCGATGATCGCGATGATCACCGCGAGGGCGAGCATTGCGTACACGATGGTCAAGAACGTGTCCATCTGGGACGCGGCCGATTTCTTGAACCCGTCGTTGGTCTGCACCTTCGCCGTCGGATTCTTCGAGAACGTAGTTTCCAGATTCTTCACGAGGGCGTCGGTCGACACCCCGGACGCGGCGTCGACGAATGCGATCTGCGCGACGGGCGCCAGCAGTGAACCCTTGACCGTTTCGGGCGAGGTGAGCAGGTTCTGGGCGACGAGCGGATTCCGGTAGATCGCCCGCACGGTCCACGTCGGCGACGAACCATCGAGCAGCTTGGTCTCCACCGTGGAGCCGACCTTCAGGCCGTGACTCTTCGCGTACGACTCCGACACGGCGACGTCGCCGGTCCCCATCTTCGCCAGATCACCCGAGGAGACCTTCATGTCGACGAGCGACGCCAACGCGGCCGGGTCGGTCGCCGACACGAGGGTACCTTTGCCGTCCACGGTCGCCGGTCCGTATTCGAGGGCGGCGACAGTTGCGACACCTTCGGTCTCGGCGACCCGGTCGATGTCGGACAACGGGATGCCGTTGCCGGTGCTGGTCACCACGACGTCACCGTTGAATCCGGTGTCGACCAGGTCGTTGATCGATGCGATGGCCGACGCGGCGAACACCGAGATCGCACACACGAGCGTTGCCCCGATCATGAGGGCCGAAGCGGTGGACGCGGTGCGCCGCGGGTTGCGCAGCACGTTCTCGATCCCGAGGTGCCCGGCCATTCCCGAAGAGCGGACGAGTGGACGGGTGAGTCGGGCGATGGCGCCGGCGAGTGCCGGACCGAACACCACGGCGCCGATCAGCCCGGCGATCGCGCCGACACCAACGAGTGCAGCGGTGTTGCTGGTGGCGGCGCCGATGAGCGCGAGTGCGGCGACGACCAGGAGGACCGCTCCGATGATCGAACGGATCCGGCTGTGGGAGGTGTCCTCGATCGCCGCGTCGCGGAGCGCGGTGACCGGCGGAACTCGAGCGGCTTTGCGGGCGGGAAGGAGCGCGGAGAGCACGGTGATGCCGATCCCGATGACGAACGAGGCGATCACCGTACGCGGGGTGAGGGTCGTGCCCGACGCCAGGCTCGAGTCCCCCATGAGCGCTCGTTGCAGGCCCGATGCGATCACGAATCCGAGACCGAGTCCGATCGCCGACGCGATGACGCCGACGACTGCCGCCTCGGAGACGACCGAGGCGAGGACTTGACGCCGCGACGCTCCGATGGCTCGCAGCAGTGCCAACTCGCGGGTCCGCTGGGCGACGAGGATCGAGAAGGTGTTGGCGATGATGAACGCGCCGACGAGTAGTGCGATCGCCGCGAACACCAACAGGAAGACCGAGAAGAACGACAGGAACGAGGTCGCCATGTCTTTGGCTTCCTGGGCCGCGTCGGTCCCGGTGAGGACTTCGGTGTTGGTGAGGTGCTCCGCCTCGATGTTGCGGACGACCTGGATCTGGCTCACGCCGGGGTCGGCGGCGACCCAGATCTCGTCGACCACACCGGGCTTGGTCAACACCTTCTGGGCTTCGTCGAAGGTGAACTGGACCATTGTGGAACCACCCGCCGAGTCGGCGTCACCGAACTTGGTGAGCCCGACGAGCGTCTTGGTCACGTCACCGGTGGGGGTGAGCAGCCGCACTTCGTCGCCGACGCGGTAGCCCGCGTCGGCCGCGCTGGAGATGTCGGTGACGATCTCGTCCGCCGTCTTCGGCGCGTGGCCCTGCACGACCCGGTAGGGGTTGAGGTCGGTGTTCACCATCCAGTTTCCACCCATGGTGGGCGGACCCTGATTGGGGTTGCCGAGTGCCTTGCCGTCGGATTTGACGATCTGGGCGTAGCCGCTGATCGCCCCTTCGGCGTCCGCGACACCCTTGGCGGCGACCACCTCGGCGACACGTGAGTCGGGCATCGTGCCACGGGTCGGGGTCGCGCCGAACTCGACACCGCCCTCGACGTTCTGGTTACTGCGCACGACCGCGGAGGTGTTGGCATACACGTTCGAGAACAGATTGTCGAAGGTGCCCTGCAGTGAGTCGGTGAGCACGAGCGTGCCCGAGGTGAACATCACGCCGAGCAGAACCGCCAAGCTGGTGGCCAGCAGGCGAAGTTTGCGGCGAGCGAGATTTGCGAGGGTGGTGCGGAACATGTCGGGGCCGCCGATCAGGCGCGGGTGCGTTCGTAGCCGGCGGCGGTGCGCGTGTCGAGTTTGCGCATCTGGCCCAGCACCGATTCCGCGGTCGGGTCGGCGACGTCGGCGACGGTCTGTCCGTCGGCGAGGAACACCGCTCGGTCCGCCCAGCTCGCGGCCGCCGGGTCGTGGGTGACCATCACGATGGTCTGACCCATCCGGTCGACCGCGTCCCGCAGGAAGTGCAGGATCCCCGCACTCGACGTCGAATCGAGGTTGCCGGTCGGTTCGTCCGCGAAGATGAGTTCGGGCTTGGACACGAGCGCCCGTGCGACGGCGACCCGCTGCTGTTGGCCACCGGAGAGTTCGCTGGGCCGGTGACTGAGTCGGTCGGCCAGATCCACGGTGGCGATCACCTCGTCGAACCAGCCGCCGTCGACCTTGTTCCCGGCCAGGCTGAGCGGCAGGAGGATGTTCTCCTTCGCGCTGAGCGTGGGTACGAGGTTGAAGGCCTGGAACACAAAACCGATTCGGTCACGGCGCAGGACGGTGAGTTCCTTCTCGCCGAGCAGCGACAGGTCGGTGTCCCCGATGAAGATCCTGCCGTCGGTGAGCGTGTCGAGTCCGGCGAGGCAGTGCATCAGGGTGGACTTGCCCGAACCGGACGCTCCCATGACCGCGGTGAACGCGCCGGCCTCGAAATCGACGGTCACCCCACGCAGGGCAGCGACCGCCGTGTCGCCGTGGCCATACCATTTGGTGGCGTTCTCCGCCCGCGCGGCGACCTTTTGTACCGAGGGCGCGGTGATTGTGTGCGACTGGCTCGCGCTCGGCGCTGGTGGTGGTGCCGGAGGCGATGTCGGCGCTTCTTCGTTCACAGATCGATCTTTCGGCTCGTGGTCGACCCCTCCGACCGGCACCGGACTGCCCGTCGGCCCGCCCGGTTGGTGTGCCAGTTTTGCACATGGCCTCGGGGTCGTGGCAACCCGATTCCGGTCGATACACTCCCTGCCGACCGCGAAGCGTCCCCCGCGGGCGTTCGAGTCCGAGTCGATCGTCGAGCCGATCAGCGAGCGACGCAACAGAAGTGAACGATGCACACGGCTTGCAAGGAGGTGATCCGGTGAGCGCCGGTCCTGTCGATACCAGTCGAAGTCATCAGGCCGACGGCGCCGAGGGGATCCCCGGGTGGCCGTGGCCGATTCCGTTCCTGTCGCCGTGAGCTGAGCGCACCCGCGCTACTCCTCGCACGGCGGCGATGCGTGCGTGTGAGGAGGTGGAAGCCGTCGTGAGTGCGCTGCGCCCGTTCGTCGGGCCCGATGCAACGCTGCAGTCCCGGTCCCGGGTCGCGGCAGACGCGCTCGTGCTCATCGCGGTCGCCGTCGGGCTGTGGTTGTTGGTGAACGTGGCCCACGGCATCAACGCGCCCTTCGACCCGGCGCACGCGCCGACCGCGGTGTCGACCGACCCGTCGACCCTGCCCTATGCGGCCCTGCGGTCGTTGACGCGCATGTTCGTGGCGTTGGCGGTCTCGGTGCTGTTCACCTTCGTCTACGCCACGGCCGCGGCCCGGTCACGGAGGGCCGAGAAGGTGCTCGTCCCCCTGCTCGACGTCCTGCAGTCGGTGCCGGTGCTCGGCTTCTTGTCGATCACGTTGACCATGTGGTTGACGCTGTTTCCCAACACGATGTTGGGACTCGAATGCGCCAGCATCTTCGCGATCTTCACGTCCCAGGTGTGGAACCTCACCTTTGCGTTCTACGAGTCGCTCACCACCCAGCCTCGGGAACTCGACGAGGCGGCCCGAGTCCTGCGGATGACGAAATGGCAACGCTTCTGGAAGCTGGATGTGCCCGGCGGGATGATCCCGTTGGTATGGAACGGGATGATGAGCTTCGGGGGCGGCTGGTTCTTCCTGGTCGCTTCCGAGGTGATCAGTGTCAACAACCACACCTATGCGCTCCCCGGTATCGGGTCCTATGTGGCGGCCGCGGCGCAAAGGACCGAAGTGGGACACATGGTGCTGGCGATCGCGGTCATGGTGGTGATGATCGTCGTGGTGAATGTGGCGTTCTGGCGACCATTGACGGCGTGGGCGGAACGGTTCCGTTCGGGCGACACCACCGCGCAGCTCCAGCAGCGCAGCCTGGTACTCGACCTGCTGCGCCATTCGGCCGTGCCGGGTGTGCTGGGACGGATCTTCGCTCCGGTCGGCCGCGGCCTCGACCGGGTCACCCGACCGCTCGGTCTTGCCGAACCGAGTCTCGGGATGAACACCTCGCGGCGCCGGGCGGGCGACGCCGTGTTCACGGTGGTGTTGGTCGTGGTCGTCGCGATCGGCGCGGGGCGGATGCTGGGTTTCGTCGACGACACCGTCGGGCTTGGCGAGTTCGGCCATG
>DASSYG010000050.1:0-2705 GCA_035703405.1 Acidimicrobiales bacterium
TCCCGGCTGGCGGTGACGGCGTCGGCGGCGTCGGCGGCCACGCTCTCGCTGCCGGTCGAGGTGCGGACCCACCCCGACACGGCCCGGGCGACGGCCTCGATGTCGCTCTCCAGCGGAGCGTCGAGCTGCTTGTGGGGCAGGGCGTGGTCGCCCACGATGTTGACGACCGGCGTGTGGGCCCGACGGGCGTTGTGGAGGTTGGCCCAGCCGTTGCCCATTCCCGGACCGAGGTGCAACAGCGTCGCGGCAGGCCGACCCGCGACCCGGGCGTAGCCGTCGGCCGCGCCGGTAGCCACCCCTTCGAACAGCGCGAGAACCGCGCGCACCTCGGGCACCGCGTCGAGTGCGGCGACGAAATGCATCTCGGACGTGCCCGGATTCGTGAAGCAGATGTCCACACCGCAGTTGGAGAGGGTGCGGATGAGTGCCTGAGCACCGTTCATGGTCGGCTGGTCCCTTCAGTCGTAGATGGTGCCGGGGTTCAGAATGGCATGCGGATCGAAAGCGGCTTTGATCCGTCGCATCAGAGCGAGCTTCGCCGGATCTTCGAGGGCGATGTAGTGGTGCGCCTTCTGTTTGCCGAGTCCGTGTTCACCGGAGATCGCGCCGCCGAGGTCCATGCCGAGCGCGAACACCCGGTGCAGCACGTCGTCACGGACCTCGGTGTCCGGTTGGAAAATGGCGAGATGGACGTTCCCGTCGCCGGCGTGGCCGCACCCGGCGATCAGCGTTCCGGTTTCTGCAGCCACCTCCGAGACCCCGGTCAGAAAATCGGGGATCGAGGCGCGGGGCACGACGGTGTCGATGATCTCGTCGGCGTTGCTTGCCTTCGCGAGCCAGAACGCCTTTTCGCGGGCCTCGACGAGTTTGGCGCCCGCCGCAGACGGCAGAACGAACACGTCCATCGCGCCGAGGCCGCCGAGGAGCGTCGCGCAGGCTGCGACGTCCTCTTCGAGCCGTGTCGCGTCCGCGGACTCGAGTACGACCATCAGGTACGCGAGAGCGTTCTCGGTGATGTCGTCGGGAAGGCCCAACTCGAGACCGACATACGCGGTGGCACCGGCCATCGTGAGAAAATCGATGTACTCCAGCATCATCGGATCCAGCCCTGCGCCCACGATGCGCGGGACGGCACGGGTCACCTCGTCGAGGGTTGCGAACGGCGCCAGCACCGTCGCGACGTGTTCGAGTCTGGGACGGAGCTGCAGGGTCGCCTCGGTCACGAGCGCGAGCGTGCCTTCGGATCCGATGACGAGCTGGGTGAGGTCGTAGCCGCTGGAGGACTTGACGTACTTGCCGCCCGAACGGATCGATTCGCCGTTCGCCAGCACCGCTTCGATCCCGAGGACGTTGTGACGGGTCACCCCGTACTTCACCGCCCGCATCCCTCCGGCGTTGGTGGCGACGTTGCCGCCGAGACTCGCCGAGTTCTCACCCGGAAACACTTCGTACACCAGGCCTTCGGCCGCGGTGGCCTCGTCGAGTTCGGCGAGGGTGACGCCTGCTTGGACGGTCGCGGTGTGGTTCGCGGTGTCGATCTCGAGGATCCGATTCATCCGGTCGAAGGAGACGACGATCCCGTCGGTCCGTGGCCGACACGCGCCGGACATCCCGGTGCCCTTGCCGCGGGCGGTGACCGGTGTGCCGTGGACGTCGGCGGCTGCGAGCACCGCCGCGACCTCGGCGGTCGATGAAGGCCTGACCACAGCGAGGGGCATGACCGGATCCATGCCGAGGGCTTCGTCGTGGGTGTCGTCGGGAGAGATCGAGTCGCCCGTCGTGATGTTCGCGGGTCCGACCACGTCGGTGAGTTGGGGAAGGAGCTCGTTCATGGCAGACGCACGATCGCTTTCGGATGGGGTGGCCTCAGTAGGCCCAGGGGTGTCCGGACCAGTCGGGCGTGCGTTTCTCCAGAAAGGCGTCACGCCCCTCGGTCGCTTCGTCGGTACCGTAGGCGAGACGCGTGGCCTCGCCGGCGAACACCTGCTGGCCGACGAGACCGTCGTCGATCAGGTTGAACGCGAACTTGAGCATGCGCTGCGCGGTGGGACTCTTGGCATTGACCTGGGCGGCCCATTCGAGGGCGGTGGACTCCAGTTCGGCGTGCGGTACCGCAGCGTTGACCATGCCCATGGCCACGGCCTCGTCCGCGGTGTAGGCCCGTCCCAGGAAGAAGATCTCCCTGGCGAACTTCTGGCCGACCTGACGGGCCAGGTACGCGGAGCCGAAGCCGCCGTCGAAGCTGCCCACGTCGGCATCGGTTTGCTTGAAGCGGGCGTGTTCGGCACTGGCGATGGTGAGGTCGCTCACGACGTGCAGGCTGTGCCCGCCTCCGGCTGCCCAGCCAGGGACCACCGCGATCACGACCTTGCCCATGAAACGGATCAGGCGTTGGACCTCGAGGATGTGAAGGCGTCCTGCACGGGATTCGTCGATTCCGTCGGCGTCGTCGCCCTCGGCATAGCGGTAGCCGTCGCGTCCACGGATGCGTTGGTCGCCACCGGAGCAGAACGCCCAGCCGCCGTCACGCGGGGAGGGGCCGTTGCCGGTCAACAACACACAGCCCACGTCGTCGGTCATGCGGGCATGGTCGAGCACGCGGGCCAACTCGTCGACGGTGGCGGGGCGGAAGGCGTTGCGCACCTCGGGTCGATCGAAAGCCACCCTCACCGTTCCCTGGTCGACGCAACGGTGGTACGTGATGT
>DASSYG010000192.1:0-4362 GCA_035703405.1 Acidimicrobiales bacterium
GGCGGCCCCGAATCCCAGGAGATGATCGACCGGCCGGTGCCCCAGCCCGGCCCAGGTGAGATCGCGATCGAGGTGCGAGCAGCCGGTGTCAACCCGGTCGACTGGAAGATACGCAGCGGCCTGCTCGGCCGTCACCGGGACCTGCCTGCACCGATGGGCCGGGAAGCTTCCGGCGTGGTCACCATCGTCGGCGAAGGGGTGGAGGACTTCGCCGTGGGCGACGAGGTACTCGGCCTCACAGCCGAAGGGCACGGCGGCCTGGCACAGCACACGGTGTTGTCGGCGAAGCACACCGTTCTGAAGCCCGAGGAGATCTCCTTCACCGATGCTGCGGCGATTCCGGTCGCCGGAGCCGCCGCCTACGACGCCACCCACCAGATCGAACTCGAGGCCGGTCAGACCCTGTTGATCCTCGGCGCCGGCGGCGGGGTGGGTCTGATGGCCGCCCAGATCGCACAAGTGCACCAGTTCGGAGTGTTGGGCGTGGCCGGCGGCTCGAAGCGGGAGCTGGTGGAATCCACCGGCGCCACATTCATCGAGGCCGGTGAGGGCGCCGCAAGCCGCGTGCGAGATGTCGCCCCAGAAGGAGTGGACCTGATCGTGGACCTGGTGGGTGGGCAAGCCCTGCAGGCGATCGCCCCGGTGGTCAAGAACCCCGAGCACATCGTTTCCGCCGCCGACCCGGCCACCGCCGAACAGCTCGGCGGCTCGGGAGTCGAGCATTCCGCGGATGGGCTGGCCAAGATCACCGAGGTCATCGAGTACGGACTGGTGAGCCCGAACGTCACCCAGCAATTCAGCCTGGTCGATGCCCATGAAGCCGTGGCGGCCGTCGAGACCGGACACGCCGCAGGCAAAGTGGTCGTGGAGCCCTGACGATCCCTTCCGCGCCGTTCAGACCATGGAGCGCAGCTCACGCTTGAGCACCTTGCCCGTGGGATTGCGGGGCAACTCGTCGAGGAACGAGACCGACCGGGGGACCTTGTAGCGGGCCAGGTTGGCCTTGACGTGATCACGCACCTCGGCCTCGGTCAGGATCTGATCAGGTTGCACGACCACGAACGCCTGTAATCGCTGGCCCATGGTCGCATCGTCCACGCCGATCACCGCGACCTCCGCCACGGCATCGAGATCGGCGATCAGGTCTTCGACCTCTCCCGGAAACACGTTCTCGCCACCCGACACGATCATGTCGTCGTCGCGCCCATCGACCACGAGCCGACCACCCGAATCCCAGTGGCCGACATCACCGGTGGCCACGAGATCACCGATGCGATCCTTGTCGCCTCCGCCGGTGTAGCCCGAAAAGCTCATCGAGTTGCCGACGAAGATCCGCCCGGTCTCCCCCACTGGTACCTCCCGACCCTCGGTGTCGTAGAGGCGGACCGTCGACCCCAAAGGTGGCCGGCCCGCGGACGCCGGGTTGGCCCGCAAATCCTCGGGCGTGGCGATCGCCGCGGACGCCACCTCGGTCGAGCCGTAGAAGTTGTAGAGCACATCACCGAACGCATCCATCGTCGCCAACGCCAGGGAGGGTTCGATCTTGGATCCGCTGGCGGCGATGAAGGTGAGACCCGACAACTCACGTTCGGGGGGCGGACGTTCCTCCACCGCCAGCATGCGGTTGAGCATCACCGGCACCACGATCAGTCCGGTGCAGCGGTGCTCCTCCAACAGATCGAGCGCCCGGGTCGGGTCGAAGCGACGGGTCACGATCACCGTGGACCCGGTCGACACAGCGAGCAACGCGGTGAGCAGCCCCCAGGAGTGGAAGATCGGTGGGGCGACCAGGACCCGTCCGGCTTCGCGGAAGGGAATCTTCGACAACACGGCGCCCGGCCCCGACAATGCCTTGGGCTGCGAACGAGGCGCCCCCTTGGGCATCCCGGTGGTGCCGCTGGTGAGAATCACGATGGTCCCGTGACGCGACGGTGCCGGACGGTCGGCCACGTCGGCCGAGGCGATGATCGCGTCGAGCGTGTCGTGTCCATCGACGCGACCGTCGAGCGATTCGGTGTCGGTCCAGGCCACGATCGTGCCGTGGGGTACGTCTATGTCCGCGACCACTCCGAGGAACTCCTCGTCGACGATCAACACATCGACGCCCTCGCGCTCACACACCCCCTTGGCCTGGGGCGCAGCGAAGTCGGTGTTGAGCAGAAGTAGCCGGTAGCCGCCCTTGGCCGCGCCAAAGGTGGCATCGAGCAGTCCCCGGTGATTGCGGGCGAACAACCCGATCGTCGCTCCTTCGGGAACCCCGCGGGCGGCAAGCCCGTCGGCCAAGGCGTTGGACCGTTCGTGCAGTTCGATGAACGTCAGCGAACCCAGGTCGTCGATGAGACCGGTCCGTGACCCATGACGAGTCGCCGCAGTCACGATCCCGCCGCCGACCGCGCCGAATCCGTTCATGGCCTTCAGGCTGGCGAGCGCCCCTTTGGGATCACCCCAACCGATCACCCCAGCGCGCGCGAGCACCCCCACCGAGCGGACTTCGGCCGCTCCACGGTCGAGCATCGCCCCGACCTTCTTGGGTATGGCGGTCAGGTCGATCACGGGGCCCCTCGGTGGTCAGCAGGCAGCAGGTGGCAGCAGTCCCACCGTACAAGTCCCAAGCCGCTCCGGCCCGAAACCCGCAATCGAGAAGCATTGTCGCCTCGAACCGCACGGCGGAGCGGCTCGGGTACAACGGCCCTACTCGGAGTAGGTCACCGCTTCTAGGGTCGCCTTCATGGGCCCTTCGACGAGCATCCCGATGACTCAGGGACCCGTCACCGACGGAGGTCTCACCGAGGTCGACCTCGCCGCGGAGATCGAGCGACACCGCCGCGGACAGGTGCCGGCCGAACTGCGTCGCTCCCACGCGCTACTGGCGGCCACGGCGCTGTTTCTCGCCCACGGCTACCGCGCCACATCGATGGACGACCTCGCGACGCGCTGTGGCATCTCCAAGCCCGTTCTCTATGACCTCGTCGGCTCCAAGGAGCAACTCTTCACCGATGTCATGGCCCGCGCTGCCGATGAGCTCGCGGACCGGGTCGCCACCGCGGTCGACGACGAAGTCGACCTCACCGGAAAGATGGAGGCCGGAGCTCTCGCGTTCTTCGAGTTCATCGAGGAACGGCGCGATGCCTGGCACACGCTGCTGGCCCCGGGTGCCGCGCCCCTTGGAACCGAGATGGACCATCTCCGCGCCCGACAGGTCCGCCAGGTCGCCCGCCTGCTCACCACCTCTGCGAACCCGGCCGGCGACCCGATCGACTCGATCGAAGCCGAGATGGTCGCCCATGCGATCACCGGAGCAAGCGAAGCGCTCGCCGCGTGGTGGCAACTCGACTGCGCCGCGGCTGGGACCACCTCGGGCTCACGGCCCAGTGCCGAATCCCTCGCGTCCTGGGTGACCACCCTGCTCACCCCCGGCCTCCGTGCCCTCGCCGCCGCGGACCGACCCCACCCCAGATGAGGAGACCTGACATGTCCCGTTCACGACGATCCACCACCCGAACCAAAGCCGGCCCCTTCTTCGAACCGGCACCCACCGAATCGATCGACGTCGGTCACGACCTCGTCGACGTGCCGATTCGCTACTACCGGACCGACTGCTTTCTCGGCATCTTCGCCGCCGATCACGACGCCGTGGCCGAGCTGCTGCCCTCGGACCGCCTCTTCCCGGTGCGGCTCAAGGGAGGCCGCGCCGCGATCGGCGTCGTCGCCTACAACTATTCAGAGACCGGCGTCGGCCCCTACGGCGAGATCGGTATCGCAGCGCTGTGCACCTTCGATCGGGCCGCGAAACCCATGGTGCCCCTGCTGCGTGAAACCGCCGATCCCCGCTTCGGAGCGTTCGTGCTGCATTTGCCCGTCACCAGCCGCATCGCCCGTGACGCCGGTCGAACCATCTGGGGCTACCCCAAGTTCGTCGCCGACATGACCTTCGATCTGCGACCTGAGCGACGAAGCGTCGAGATGTGCGAGCAAGGTCGCGAGCTGCTCGGCCTGGAGGTACGCAACCACGGAAAGTTCCTGCGCGACAACAAGCCGGTCGTCACCTTCTCCGAACAACGAGGCCAGATGGTCCGCACCGTTGTCGCGACCCGCGCGGAGTACCGGACCAAGGTCGGCCACGGCAACGGACGCCTGGAGTTGGGCGACCACGAAGTCGCGCAGCAGCTCCGTGAACTCGACATCTCCACCGACGCCATGGCCACCAAGTACTACCTGTCTCATGCGGCGGTACTGCCCAAGGGCGAGACGTTGTGCCCGGCCGATGAGGCCTACGAGGGTTTCGCCGGCTCGGACGCCCCGTTCGGCCGTCACGTGATCCGCTACGACGAGGGTGTCGAGACCATCGTCAGCGAAGCAGCC
>DASSYG010000207.1:0-3415 GCA_035703405.1 Acidimicrobiales bacterium
GAGGGCGGTATCTGCTGTGATCCGCGCGACAAATATTGCACTCGCATTACAGTGCGTCAAGTGAGTTGCTTGTTCGTGAAGTAAGAGTCCGCAATGTTCGAGGAGGGAGGAACGTCCTCGTGTCGCGGGGACGTGCTGACCCGAGGGGGCGGTCACCCGGAACCGTCGGACCGTCTACGAGAACCGGGTCTCGGCGATGATCGTCCGGTAGGTCTCGACGGCATCGGTCGGCCGTCGAGTGAGGTTCGAATCGGTCTGCACATCGACGCTGTACAGGCCGAATCGAGCTGTGTAGTCGCCCCACTCGTAGTTGTCGGTGAGGGACCAGTAGTTGTATCCGAACACCGGGGCGCCGTCGGCGATCGCGCGGCCTATTGCGTCGACATGCTCGCGCAGGTGCCGCGACCGGGTCCAGCCGTCGGCGCGCGGAGCCTCGTCGGCTGTGGCCATGCCGTTCTCCACTACGTAGAGGGGAACGCCCGGGTATCGATCGGCATAGTCCATCAGAGCGTCGTACATCCCCTGAGGGTGCGGCACGATCGACGCGTAATCGCCGACGGTGGCATGGATCGCCGTCGGATTCTGCAAGGTCACTCCGTAGTAGAAGTCGACGCCGACGTAGTCGAGGCCGGTGCGGACCCGGTCGAGAAACCAGGTGTCGAGATATGGCTGCGCGCCGGGGATGTATGCGGCGTTCGAGGTCACCCGAGCGTCCGGATCGGCACGGTGGATGGCCTGGTACGCGCCGTGATGGGCCTCGACCAGCCGATCGAACATGGCCGGCACCTCGGCCGGTGCGAGTCCGCCGTTCGTCACCTCTTGCCACACATATTGACTGGGTTCGTTGAACGTCACCCACAGGGCGTCCGCGTCGGCGTAGCGCTCGGCGACAGTCTCGGCATGCACGAGCCAGGAGCGCACCGTGTCGGGGTCGGACCAGCCACCACGGTCGGCGATCCAGCCCGGATACACCCAGTGATCGAGTGTGAGCATCGGCGTCATGCCATGGGCACGGATCTCTCTCACGACGTCGTCGTAATAGTCGAGTTCGGAGTCGTCCCATCCGTATGGAGTGGGCTGGATCCGCGCCCACTCCACGGAGATCCGGTAGACGTCGACTCCGAGCTCCGCAGCATGGGTGATGTCCTCGCGGTAGCGGTGCCTGAAGTCGACGGACGACCCGATCGGTTCGTGGTGTGGTTCGTTCGAGTATCGCAGCCAGTTGCTGTCGGGTGACGATCCCTCGGACTGGAAGCCGGAACTCGCCACACCCCAGAGGAATTCGTGCGGCTGCGCGTGAGCGGGTGGCGCATGGGGGATACCGAGTGCTGCGGTGAGAACGAGCACCGTGAGGAACGCTCTCATCGCAGCCTCACGAGATCGCGGCGAGCGATCGAGCGAACGGGGTCCACACGTCGGTCAGGGCTTTGCGCCCGATGAACAACCCGATGTGGCCCGTGTCGGCGATCGTCGCCACGATCTCCGGGGGCGGGGTGGACACGTGATCCGCCAGCGTCGTCACCTGCGTGGGCGTCGCGATCATGTCCGACCTGCCGGCCATCAGATGCAACGGGCAAGTGATCTTGGACAGGTCGACGACAGCGCCTTCGGCTTCGAGGGTGCCGGCGACGAGCTCGTTGCGGACGACCAGGTGCCGGATGATCCACTCACGGAACGCGGCGGGAATCTCCTGCCGCCAGGTGAACCAGCGCCGCTCGGCTTCCATGCGGGACACCTCGTCCGGGTCGTCGAGGGCGCCGAGCAGGGCCATCGCCCGTTCGATCTCGCCGATCGGGTCGGTGGACGGCAGACCTGACGCCCGCGCGGTGTCGTAGAAAAGGTCGACCACCGAGGTCGCCGCGCCTGTCGGTGCATGCGCCAGTGCCGCGAGGGCGGGTTGCTCGGCATGGAAATCGATGGGGGTGCCGGCCACGGTGAGTGTGTGCACGGTTTCGGGATGTAGCGCAGTGTAGATCGTGCCCAGCCATCCACCCTGGCTGTCGCCCACGATGTTCACCCGACCGCCGAGATGAGCGACGGCGTCTGCGATCACGGCGAGATGTTCGTCGATCGAGGCCGAGTCGGTAGTGGCTCTCGCGGGAGTCCAGTCGAGGCAATGCAGCCGGGTGAGACCTCCTGCTCGCAGCGCGTCGACCTGGCTGCGGCCGGGGGAGTGATCGACGATGCACGAGTGGGTGCCGGCTTGGGGGGGAAGCAGGAGGGTGGGCACCGATTCGCGGTCGGCGGCGTCGGGTGCACTGCAGTCGCGAAGGTTCGCGAGTGGCCATCGGTGGGGGACCGGCCACGCGTGCGCCCAGGCCGGTGGCGTGGTGTCGGTCAGGACCCCGTAGTAGCGGCCGATGTCCGAAGCGATGGTCCAGGGTGTGGGGCCACGGCGCGCAAGGCCGAGGAGGTACGAGCTCCAACCGGCGATCGCCGCGACCCCGAGTCGAATCGGGGTCGCGGCGATCTGGGTATGCGTCACCGGGGTCATGTACCGCACCGTAGAGCGCCGATCGGGCGCACGGGCGCGATTGCGGTTCGCAAGTGGGATCGTGTCCTACTTGAGAAGGTCGCGTGCCGTGGTGGTGACAGTGCTGGTGAGCTCGCGAGCGAAGGAGACCTGCGCCTTGGCGATGTCGGCGACCCACTCGACGGGGGTGGCCTCGGCGAACTTCTCCTGCAGGTCCAGGATGCTGCCGACGGCCTTCTCGTAGGTGTCGACACCGAGGTTGCCGCTCTGCTTGGCAGCCTCGACGAACTTGGCGTTGAATTCGTTGACGCGCTCGGTGGTCTCGTCGACGGTCTTGGTGAGGTCGGCGGCGGCCTTTTCGGCAGCGGCGGCGGCGCTCGCCGTGAGCTTCTCGGCGGTCTTCTGAGCGGTCGCGGTGGCGTCGGTTGCGGCCTTGGTGGCAGCGTCGGTGGCCTTGGCGGCTGCGTCGGAAGCCTTGGCGGCGGTCTCGGTGGCCTTGGGGGCGGTGATCTTGGCGGGAGCAGTCATGGGGTTTCCCTTCGTTGAGCGCGGGTATGGAGCGCTGTATGAGGTCGGTACGCCGCGAACGGCGTTGTTAGCAGGTTAGCAAAATGAATGCTAACGCGCAACCTCTCAGCTGAAGACGTAGGTCCCGGGGGCATCGCCGAGAACGGGATGGTCCTTGCTGCCCATCGGTGGAGGTGAGGTCAGGGCGCCCGCGCGCTTCGTCGACCACACCGTCCAGTCCTCCCACCACGACGCGGCCGCGTGGCGGGTGGCCTTCTCGTGCCACGACCTCGGATCGGAGGGAAGTTCGGTCGGTTCGTCGTCGGGGCCGCCGATTGCTTCGAACCAGGCCTTCGGATTCGGCGGATTGACCGCGCCGGCAACGTGTCCGCCGCTCGTGAGTACATACCGCACGTCGCCGCCCAGCAGGTTCAC
>DASSYG010000347.1:0-3110 GCA_035703405.1 Acidimicrobiales bacterium
CGGCCGACGTGACGAACGGCGCCGCCGCTACCGACGAATCGCCCGACCGGTTCGGGGACAACTACCATGGGACGATGGCGAAACACTTGGTATGGGACTGGAACGGGACTCTGCTGGACGACTTCCACGCGGTGGTCACCGCCTCCAGTGACGCCGTGATCGCGTTGGGCGGCATCGGTCTCGACGCCGACACCCACCGGGAACGGTTTCGCCGACCGTTGAGCGCCTTCTACAACGAACTGCTGGACCGCGAACTCACCGCGATCGAGTTCGATCGGCTCAACGACCTGTTCCACAACCGGTACCGCGACCAGCTGGCCGACTGTCGACTCTCGGCCGGTGCGATCGAGGCCATCGGCACCTGGCGGGGAACCCAGTCACTGCTGTCGATGTGGCGACACGACGAGTTGGTTCCGCTGGTCACCGAGCACGGCCTGTTCGACTACTTCACCCGAGTCGACGGGCTGCGCGACAACGCCGACGTCGGCAAGCACCAGTACCTCGTCGACCATCTGGCGCAGCTGAACATCGAACCCACCGACACCGTGATGATCGGTGACTCCGCCGACGACGCGGAGGCCGCCGAGGCGGCCGGCGCCTCGTGCGTGCTGGTCACCGGCGGCACCACCAGTCGACGTCTGCTGGCCGCGACCGGCTTCCCGGTGGCCGACTCGCTGCTGGAGGCAGTGCGATTGGCGCAGCCGTCCACTACGTGAGACCGGCGACAGCGTGCGACGACAGTCGAACCGTTCACCTGCGGAAACTCTCCGTCAGGGCCCGGCCCTGCGTTTGTGCGAACCTTCACAAGCGCCTAAGCTGGCTCAGTGGCCAGGTGCCACGACGAACTCGTAACCCGCTCTCACGCTTCGAAAGGCTCGTCTTGCCGATCGACACTTCCGCCGGGGCAGACCCTCGCGAAATCCCCGATGCCACGGTGTCCCGGCTGCCCGAGTACCTCCACGCGCTTCACACACTGGCCGAGGCCGGACAGACGACGGTCTCCAGTGAGGGGCTCGCGGTGGCCGCGGGCGTCAACTCGGCGAAGCTGCGCAAAGACCTCTCCCACCTGGGCTCCTACGGGGTTCGCGGTGTGGGCTACGACATCGCGGTGTTGACCACTCAGATCTCCGAGGTCCTGGGGCTGCGCCAACATCGCGCGGTCGCCCTGGTCGGCGTCGGTCACCTCGGCCAGGCGTTGGCCGGCTACGGCGGATTCGCCAATCGGGGATTCGGTATCGCGGCGCTGTTCGACATCGCCGAGGACCGGGTGGGAACCGAGTTGGACGGACTGCCCATTCGCCACCTCGACGAACTGCCCGAGGTGATCGCGAGCGAACGCATTTCCATCGCCGTGATCGCGACACCGCCGTTGGCGGCGCAGCGTGTTGCCGACTCGCTCGTTAATGCTGGTGTAACGAGCATCTTGAACTTCGCACCCTGCGTGCTCGACGTTCCCGGCAACGTCGACGTCCGCAAGGTCGACCTGGCGGTGGAACTTCAGATCCTGTCGTTTCACGAACACCGCAAGTCCCGCAATGGAAAGGTGGGCACGTGAACCTCCTGGTGGTGGGAGCCTCCCACCGGACAGCACCCGTCGAGAGCCTGGAGCGGTTGGCCGTCGCCCCCGACCGGGCCGAGTCGTTCGCCGCGCGCCTGTTGGCGGGGCGATACGTCTCCGAGGCGGTCGTGCTGTCAACCTGCAACCGGGTCGAGGTTTACGCGGCGGTATCGGCGTTCCACGGTGGTCTGAGCCAGATCGCCGACGAGCTTGCCGCCACCGCGGGCATGTCCGTCGACGACATCTCGGGCCACCTGTACATCCGGCATGAGGCTCAGGCGATCCGGCACGCCTTCACCGTGGCGTCGGGCCTGGACTCGATGGTGGCGGGTGAGGCTCAGATCCTGGGCCAGCTGCGCGACGCCTACGACCGTGCCCGCGAGGCGGGACAGGCGGGCCGCCTGCTGCACGAACTGCTGCAACAGGCGCTGCGGGTCGGCAAGCGGGTGCAGTCCGAGGCGCAGGTCGGAGCGGCCGCGCCGAGCGTCGTCAGTGCCGCCCTGGACGTGGGCGAGTCGATCAGCGATCTGTCGATCGCGGGTCGGGACGCACTGGTCGTGGGGGCGGGCGCGATGGGCGCGTTGAGCCTGGCGGCGCTGCGCCGTCGAGGTGCCGCGCGCTGTTACGTCGTCAACCGCGACCTCGCCCGCGCGAACCGGTTGGCCGCCAATCACGACGCCGAGGCCGTCGAGTGGTCGCGGTTGTCGGAGGTCGCCGGGAAGGTCGACGTCATCGTGTCGGCGACTGGTGCCCCGGCTCCGGTGATCGACACCGCGACGTTGGCGGTGCGGCGTCCGACCGTGTTGGTGTGCGACCTGGCGGTGCCTCGTGACGTCGTGGGCGCGGTGGCGGAGTTGCCCGGCGTGCACCTGGTCGACATCGCGCGGTTGGGCGAGTCCGATCGCCCCGATCCCGGTGCCAAGTACCTGGAGGCGGCCGAACGCATCCTCACCGAGGAGATCGACGGTTTCCACAACGTGATTCGCGCCGCAGCGGTCGCGCCGACGGTGGCGGCGCTGCGGACTCGGGCCGACGAGGTGGTCGACACCGAGTTGACCCGGTTGCGGCGGCGGCGTCCCGACCTGTCCGACGAACAGCGAGCGGATGTGGCTCACACAGTGCATCGCGTGGTGCGCCAGTTGCTGCACGAGCCGACGGTGCGGGTGCGGCAGTTGGCGAGTGAACCGGGGGGCGAGAGTTACGCCGAGGTGTTGCGAGAGTTGTTCGCTCTTGAGACTCCTGGGCTGTCAAGTGTCGAGCCGGGGGGCACGGCGCAGGCGTTGCGGGTCACACCCGAGAGAACAGAACCAGACAACAACTAACCACAGTGGACTTCAAAGTGACATTCCTCAGGTTGTTCGGTACCCTCGACGACCGGCGAGATCTGTTCACGTCCCTGGGCGGGGCACCGACTGTCATGCGTCACACCCACTGCCACTGATCACACATTGATGGAGCGAGATAAATGACAAGTGTCCACAATATTGCCGGTCGGGTGCGTTTTGTCGGCACCGGACCCGGCGATCCCGGGCTACTGACTCAGCGAGCGATC
>DASSYG010000369.1:0-4201 GCA_035703405.1 Acidimicrobiales bacterium
GCCACACGGTTACACCAGCGTCGATGACATCGACGTCGCTCTCGAGGCCGTCCACCTGTCGTCCCGCTAATACTCGAGTACCTTCGGCGCCGACCAGGCACAGGGTCGAGGTCGGCTGCGGTGCCCGCGGGCACGCCCGAATCGGTGAACGCGACCGGGTGCTTGCCGAATGCAGCACGAAGAGCGGTCGTATACGCCCCATCCGCCCCGCAGTTCGGATGGGGGCGGGGATGGGGGTGGGGCGACTACACGTTTTGGACGGCTGGTGCGTTCTTGTCCGCATATGGTGCGATCGACCGAGAGGAGACCACGTTGGAGGCCGACGCGTTCTGCCGTGGGCTCTACCCGAAACTCGTGGGATCCTTGCGTCTGGCGTTCGGCGCGCAGGTGCCCGCCGAGGATCTCGCGCAGGACGCCCTCGTACGCACGATCGAACGGTGGGACGCGGTCGCGGCCATGGATCACCCCGAGGCCTGGTGCTATCGCGTGGCCTTCAACCTCGCCCGATCGGGATTCCGACGTCGCCAGGCCGAGGCCCGGGCGACGGCGCGCCTCGGCGCTCGACGCCCCCACGACGACGATCCGCCCGAACCCGACGACGTCCTCGCCGTCCGGGCCGCCCTGGCACACCTGCCCCGCCGTCAACGCCAGGCGATCGTGCTGCGCTATTACGCGGACCTCTCCGTCGACCAGGTCGCCGAAACCATGAAATGCCGCCCCGGCACGGTCAAGGCCCACCTGCACCAGGGCCTCATGGCGTTGCGCCATGCAGGCCTGACCGACGACGGCCTGGCCAGCGAAGACCTGCCAGGCCCCGACCGCCCCGACGTCGGGCCGACAGTCCAACTCGCGCGCGGTTCGGCGGAAGTCGCCTCTGACGTCGAGCAGCCCGCGCACGTGCGCCGGCCGCAAACCACGGCCCCGCCGATCGAGCAGCAAGGGGTCAGCGATGCTTGAACTGAGCGACCGGCTTTCCCGGGCTGCCGGTGGTTCTCCCGGTCACCTCGACGTCGACGACCTGCGCCGCCGGGCCGACCGGCGTCGCCGACAGCATCGCACGGTCCGGGGTATCGGCGTCGTCGCGGCTGCGCTCGTGGTCATCGCCACCGCGGTGTTCGCCGTGTCGATGCGCTCGTCGACCACCGAGGTGGCCCATCCGAACCGGACGCCTGCAGGAATCGGAGAACCGGGTCGTTGGGTGCCGATCGCCGAGGCCCCGATACGCCCGAGCCGGTTCTCGTTCGCGCTCTGGACCGGCACAGAAGTCGTCGTCTTCGCCACGACCGACACGGTGTGCGACGCGGTGGATCCGACGAACTGCAGCCCGAGCGTCGATTCCAGTCAGGTACTGGCAACCGGCGGTGCGGCGTATGACCCTTCCACCGACGCGTGGCGACGAATCAGCCCGCCACCAGTCGGGTTTGCTCGCGCTCAAGCGCAAGTCATCGATGGCCGGATCTATGCGCTCGGGCGCACGAATCGGACCGACGCCACGGTTCAGCTCATCCGTTATGACCCTCGCACGGACACGTGGACCCGTTTGATTTCGAGCGACACCCCCGCGTTCGGAATGTGGGAGCAGTCGACCGCGTTCGGCGATCAACTCGTCGTCTACGACCCGTCCCCGCGTCGCGGCCCCGTGGCCGACGCCGCTTACGACACCTCGACCGCCACGTGGCGCGAACTTCCTGCCGATCCGATCTTCTCAGACGACAATGTTCGTTCCGGCAGTCGTCAGCTTGTCGAGTACGGGTCCCGGCTCTATCGATTCGCTGGTGTCCAGGTCACCCCGACGCCCGGTTCGATTCAACCAGAGAACACCGTGCATCCAGTCGAGCGAATCGCTGTGGTCGACAACGGGGAGTGGCGACCTCTCGACGTCGCATCGACAGCCAGAGAATCGATGGGAACGGGAACCTGGGCGGGAACCGGTGACCATCTCACGATGATCGACCCCGCCAGCCTGAATCCGTACTCGCTGGGTTCGCCGACGCACGGCGCGACCTCCTTGGCGTTCGATCCGACGACGCGCCGGCTCACCGATGCCCCGAAGCCGACACCTCCGCCCGGAGAACTGGTGGGAGGATCCGACATCGTCTCGAACGAAACCACGATGGCCGTGCTGTACTCCACCTGGGGTGCCATCCTCGATCCCGATACGGGATCCTGGAACACGATCGAGGTACCCGGCAAGCAGAGGCTTCGGGGCTTTGCGTCGGCCTTCGCAGGAGATCAATTGTTCTTCTGGGGGGGACACGTCGACCCGCAGGAGTCCGGATCAACGGCCGGGTCGGCCGATGGCTGGATCTGGACCCCTCCGACGTCGGACGAAGCGTCGTCGCCTTCGACCTCGACCTCGCCCTCACCCGGTGTCATCGGCGAACCTGGACGCTGGATGCCGATCGCCACAGCACCGATCCAGCCACGCCGCAACGCGATGGCCGTCTGGACCGGTTCGGAAGTATTGGTCTTCGGCGGCTTCTCACGTTCGGCGCCGACTCAGTCGGTGTGTCCGTTTCTGTGGTCCGGGACTGCGCTGGCCTGCCCGGACGGTTACTACTCTCCGGTGCTCCCGCGGGACGCGGCCGCGTACGATCCAGCGAAGAACTCGTGGAATCGGATTGCACCGGTGCCCGCCGGCTACTCAATCGTCGCCACGAACACGCTGACAAAGACCCGCTCGGCGGCGGTCGTGGACGGCAAAGTCTACGTGGTCGGCTGGCAGTCGCCGACTCCGACATCGACGACGAGACGTCATCTACTCAGCTATGATCCAGGCTCCGACGACTGGTCTGTGCTGGGGCCGATCGGTTCCAACCCGCGGTCGGCTTGGCAGCTCACCACCTTCGGCGACGAACTCGTCGCCTTTCCCCAATCGGTTCGGCCCGGAGTGCAATCGGCCCACCTCTACGATCCGGGTACCGAGAAATGGCGCGACGTGCCCCTTCCTACGAACCGACGGGACCGCGGTGGCGCGAACGACGCCACGCCGCTGCAAATGATCGGTACCAAGTCTGCGTTGTACCTCTTCTACCTGGCTGACCAGCCGGGCCCGGCCGCCGGGAAATCGGGTGACAACAGCTTGCGCTCGAGTCAACCGACGTCCAGTTTCGCGGCGCGGGTCGCCGTGTTCGACGGTCACGATTGGAAGCTGTTCACCGCGCCCGACAGTTCGTCGGCGCAGGGTCGCTGGTTGCAGACTGGCGACCGGTTCACCATGTTCCACGTCGCCGCCCCGATGGTTTCAACCACCGACGAGACGTCCTACTCGTTCGGTGATCTGATCTTCGACCCATCGACGAACAGCTTCGATGTACGGCCGTCGGATCCACCTTCTCGACAAGCCGAGGCTCTGGATCATGCGGACACGGTGATCGAAGGCGATGCCGTGGCCAGGGTGCACTCGACGCTGCTGGAGGTCCTCGCTCCCACGCAAGACCACTGGCTCACCTTCGATGGACCGAGCAAGGAGATCCTCGACTCATTCGCCACGACCTGGGTCGGTGATCAGCTCTTCTTCTGGGGCGGGCACTACCTGAAGCGCCCTGGGAAGGACGCCGCGATCTCCGATCGAGGCTGGATCTGGACGCCTCCGAAATCGGACGGTACGTCGCCGTCACCGCCGTCCGCTGATTGACGTTCGACCTGCTGTGGTCGACAGTCATCATCGTGCCCGTGGGCACGCCTGAAAAGGGCGGGTACGACCGAGTTCTTGTTGAATTCAGCACGAAAGCAGGTCTGATGCGCCCGAAATGTCCCGAAGGTCGGATGAGGACGGGCGGCGTGCGGTGAGTCTTTGTGGGGCGCGTACGGTGGGGTGCGATGGCGCCTCGTACCGACTGGAACCCGCTGTTGCGCGATGAGTTCGCGAAGCCCTACTGGGGCGAGTTGCAGCGCTTCGTCGACGGCGAACGAGCCCACCACCCGGTATACCCGCCTCACGATCTCGTGTTCGCCGCGTTGCACCGCACGCCCTATGCCGAGGTGAAGGTCGTGATCCTCGGCCAGGACCCCTACCACGGCCCTGGCCAGGCGCACGGGCTGTGCTTCTCGGTGCCCGACGGCGTCGCCAAACCGCCCTCGCTCCGCAACATCCTCATCGAGCTCGAATCCGACCTGGGTCTCCCCACCCCACCGGGTGGCAACCTGGAGCGTTGGGCCGATCAGAGCGTGCTGCTGTTGAACACCACGCTCACCGTCC
>DASSYG010000400.1:0-3840 GCA_035703405.1 Acidimicrobiales bacterium
CGACTCGGCATCGAAAGGATCGACCCACGCGGCCGGCAGTCCGAGCTCACGCAGCGGCGGAATGTCGGCGAGGACCGACGGTGTCCGTGCGGCGGCGGCCTCCAGTGGCGGAATCCCGAAACCCTCATACATCGGCGCGTACACGAACACACTCGCCGTCGCGTACAAGCGCGGGATCACGTCGTCCGCGACGTAGCCGAGACGAATCGGCGAGGCCGCCGACGTGGCGATCTCGGCGTCATTGTGCGCGAACACCGCAGAACGGCCTTTCGTGCCGGCCAGGACCAACGTGACGTCGGGATGACGCTCGACGACGAGGGCAAAGGCTTCGAGCACGCGATTCAGGTTCTTCCGCGGTTCCTCGGTTGCGAGCCCGAGCACGAAGCGGCCCTCGGGGAGTCCAAGCTCGTGTCGTTGATCATCGGTCAGACCAGAACGACCTTGGGCGAACGACTCACCGACCCCATTGGGAATCACCGTGATCTTCGACTCCGGGGTACGACACACGTCGACGAGACGCTCACGGGTGAACTGTGACGGGACGAGGATGTGCTCGGCGTTGCGTGCCAAGGCACGGGTGAGCGAGCCGACCCATCGCCCGTAGCTCGCCGCAAACCATTCGGGATGCTCCAGTGGCGAGACATCGTGAATCGTGACCACCTGGTTGCTCATGAACGCAGGCCCAGTGTTGCACGGGCTCCAGAGGAGCTGGTTGGGCCCCACCTCGAGCGGGAGACCGGTCTGCTCCCACACGTGTCCCAGCGGCGGGCGCGCCAAGCGCGGCGCCGGACCGAGCAGGGGAACTCCATCGGGAAGCCTCGACGTCAATTCGGTTGCATAACGCTCCACGCCCGTGACCGCGCGCTGACGAAAACGACCATTGATGACCAGCGCCCGTCTCGTCCCCCGTCGGCGAGACAAGCGTCGGGGCTGGAACTTCGATTGACTCGACGACAGGCCGGGCCGCCGCGACACGTCGTCACGGCAAGCAACCTCGAGTGACCGTCCCCGCTCGAGGACTTCATGGAACACCAGAGCACGTTCGGTCCAGGACGGAACCGGCTGAGGGCGCGGCTCGGGACGCTCCTCCAGGACCCTTCGAACCGCATCGACGAACTGGCTCGGTTGACCGACCCGCACCGGGCCGCCCGCATCACGGAACCCAGCAATCGGAGTCGCGACCGTCGCGGTGCCTACCGCCAGACACTCGTACAGCTTGATCGGGTCGAGGCTCTCGGTGAACGGTGAGACGACGTGAGGCACGATCACCACGTCGGCGTGCTGGAGGTACCCGGGCACCTCCGCGTACGGCTTCGGTCCGACGCGGACCACACCCGCGTCGTCGAGCTGCCGCCGCGACTCGTCGTCGAGCGCATCCGGGCCGACGAGCACCACCGAAACATCGGGTAGCTCGGCGGCAAGTCGACCGGTGAGTTCGACATCGAGCCGGTCGGTATGCAGTGTCCCGACATACACCGCCGTTGTGCCCGCGGGCAGATCGGTCGGCCGGACACGCGCGCGCTGCATGTCGGCGATGTCGACCGCATTGGGAATGAGGGTCAGGTCGCCACGCAGCGGTTTACGCGACTCGAGCAGCCCCAAGGAGCACACGGTCACGTCCTCGCACCGCTCGAAGAGCCGCGCCTCCCATTCCTGGACCTTGTCGGCCTCGTCACGGTCGGCGACCTCGGTCCAGTCGTCGGTGATGTCATACACCGCCGGCCAATCGACCCTGTCCGCGAGCGTCGCATAGCTCGGGTCGTTCACCCACAACCCCGGCTCGGTGAAGCCGAGCTGGTACACCGCATCGAGGACCTGGGAGTCACGCCAGTCGTCGGCGGCCGAACCGAACTTGCGCGGCACCCACTTGACCGGTTCGAACCGGATGATCCGGCCTTCACCGTCGACCGGTCGAAGCCCCAACGCGTGCTTCCGGCCCGACGAGCGACGACGCTCATGAACGACGTCGTACGCGGGCTCCACGAACAACACCCGGAGATCCGGATCGAGCTCCAACAGTTCGCGCACGAAGAACTGGTTGCGGCGCCACACGTCGTCCCACGCTTCGAGTGAGCACACGACCAGGCTCTTGCCCGTGGCCGCGGTCGCCGGTGAGTCGAGTGCCACCCGAGTCGGTGCCCGCAGCGACGTGCGCACCGTGCGCGCGGCACGCCGACGGTGCTCAACGCTGCGACGCCCCACACCGAGCACGCCCCGGCCCAGCGAACCCACGAAGTTCGCGGCACGGTACGACGCCAATGCGCCACGGCCGCCGTGCTTGTCGACGAAATGCTCGCCACCGCGGACGAAGTGTTCGAACACGACCCCGTTCTCTGTGGGGCCCTCGCCGCCCGAGGCACCGCCCTCGTGGGTGGCCGTGGCCGAGGGGATGCGCCGGATGGTCCAGCCCAGGTCCTCGATGCGACGGCACAGGTCGGCCTCTTCGCCGTACAGCCAGAACCGTTCGTCGAACCCGCCGACCGCTTCGAAGGCTTCACGCCGCACCGCCAGGCACGCGCCGACCACGAATCCGGCGTCGGACTCCTCCACCCGATCGTGCAGGCCGAGAGCCTCGCGCCACGCACCCGCAGCGCTGGGGTACGGCCACTGCACCCGTTGCTTGTGCCCCTGGGAATACACCAGGCGCGGTGCCGCGACACCGATCTGCGGGTTGTCGTAGAACACCTCGATGAGACGCTCCAGCGCCTCGGGCTCGATCAGCGCGTCGGGGTTCAGAAACAGAATCGTCTTGCCATGCCCCAGCGCGGCGCCGCGGTTGCACCCTGCCGCGAACCCGGCA
Organism: Acidimicrobiales bacterium; assembly: GCA_035703405.1. GTDB lineage: Bacteria > Actinomycetota > Acidimicrobiia > Acidimicrobiales > Iamiaceae > JAFDWI01. The sequence goes on from DASSYG010000400.1 coordinate 2,801, forward strand.
TTCACCGAGCCGCGCACGACCGTGGCGCCGTGCGCCTCGGCGACATCGGCCGAATCATCGGTCGACGCATTGTCGACGACGATCACATGAGTTTCGCCCGGTAGTAGATCCAGGACCTTCGGCAGACGCGACGCAGAGTTGTACGCCACGATCACCACATCGAGATTCATTGGTGACTCCCTCTCCCTCGTAACGGTCCCCATTGTGGCACGTCACCTCGCTGAACGACACGCCAGCACCAGGTCAGCGCCCAGAACAGTCCATTCGGACTACGCGTTTCCACCCGCCGTCGATGACCTCCAGCGGCGAGACGGCGATGGCCTCGGGTGTCACTCGACGGTCACCCCCGGGCAGCTCCGCCAGGCCCCCGGGTCGCTCAGACGGCGAGAGCGACCGGGCCGCTCGGCGCCTGATCGGCGGCGACGACCTCATCGAGAAAGTCGAGGATCGTCGAGTTGAACGCACTGGCCTTCTCGACCATGAACCCGTGGGCGCCACCCCGCACCACTGCGAGGCGCGCCCCGGGAATGAGCGCCGCCAACTCCTCGGAATCTCCCAGCGGTGTGAGCACATCCTGGGACCCCACGATGACCAGGGTCGGCACGTCGATGTCGACCAACTCGGCCCGCAGCCCGTCGTCGGTCGCCAGGATCGCCTCGATCTGCGCCACGAACGCCTCCGCGGAGATGTCGAACGCGATCGGCCCGAACAGTCGCATCGCCGGCCAGAACCGACGCATCGACCGACTGCCGACGATCCAACGCAACCCGTCTCCCAGAAACGCCCGCATGCCCGTTGTCCGCGCAGCCTCCGCCCACTCTTCGAGCAGGTCGATGCGCCACTGGTGGTGATGACACGCGGTACACGACAGCACCAGCGAGCGCACCCGCTCGGGATACCGCACGGCGAGGATCTGAGCGAGAATCCCGCCCATCGACACGCCCACGATGTGGGTCGACTCGATCCCTTCGGAGTCGAGCACGGCCAACAGATCAGCAGCCATGACCTCGAGGTCATAGGGGCCCGGGGGAACGTCGCTC
>DASSYG010000086.1:0-5843 GCA_035703405.1 Acidimicrobiales bacterium
AGATCGGTCATGGCGTGTCGTCGGAGATGATCTTGATCGCGAACTCCGGGCAGTTCGCCACCGCGAGCCGTGCCCGCTCTTCGAGCTCCGCGGGTACCGTGCCGTCACCGATCTCGTGGGAGGTGCCGAAATCGTCGAGCTCGAACAGCTCAGGAGCGAGTGAGTAACAGCGGTTGTGTCCCTGACACTTGTCGCCGTCGACGTGGATACGCATGGATTCCCCTTGATCGGACCGTGACGCGCCTCAACAGACGGCGCGCCACGCGGCTCACGCTATCGGTTCGGTCGAGCGAGTCAGGAGATGACGACGAGCAGGTCGCCGGCCGACACGGCCTGGCCGGTTTCGACCTTGATCTCGGCGATCGTGCCGTCCTTGTCGGCGGTGATGTTGTTCTCCATCTTCATCGCCTCCAGCACACACACGGTCGCACCCTGGGCGACCTCGTCGCCGACAGCGACCGACACCTTGGTGACCGTGCCCTGCATGGGTGCGGCGATCTGCCCGGCACCGGCGGCCTTGGCGCCACTCTTGGAACCCGACCGGCGGGCACGGGGCGCGGCGGCCGCGGCGCCGGCGGCCACCGGAGCACCGGCGGTCTCGGGCACCCACATCGACACCGAGTAGCGGCGACCGTTCACCTCGACGTCGACATCCTGTTTGACCTTGGCGGGTCCGTCGTCGGAGTCGTCGGTGTCGACTGGGGCACTGTCGACCCCGGAGAGATCCAGCACGTCTTCGACCCACTTGGTCGAATGCTGGGTGGCCCGGAAGTCCGGGTGCTCCAGGATCGCCACGTCGGCGGGAATCGTCGTGGCGATGCCCTCGATCACGAACTCATCGAGCACGCGCAGCATGCGGCCGATCGCGAGGTCACGGTCGGCAGCCCACACGCACAGCTTGCCCACGAGGTTGTCGTAGAACTGGCTGACCTCGTCGCCTTCCTGGTAGCCGTCGTCCCAGCGCACCCCATAGCCCTGGGCGGGCACGAGCTTGGTGATCTTGCCCGGTGCGGGAATGAACCTGCCGCCGGCAGGATTCTCGGCATTGATCCGCACCTCGATGGCGTGGCCCCGGATGTCCATGTCGTCCTGGGTGAAGCTCAGCGGCTCACCCGAGGCGACCAGGATCTGCTCCCGGACCAGGTCCAGACCCGACACCAGCTCGGTGATCGGGTGTTCGACCTGCAGACGGGTGTTCATCTCGAGGAAGTAGAACTCACCGTCCTGGAACATGAACTCCACGGTCCCGGCGTTCACGTAGCCACAGGCCTTGGCGACCTTGACCGCGGCGGCGCCCATCGCCTGGCGGACGTCATCGGGAAAGTTCGGGGCCGGCGCCTCTTCGATCAGCTTCTGGTGGCGGCGCTGAGACGAGCAGTCCCGTTCGCCGATCCACACACAGTTGCCGTGGGTGTCGGCGACGATCTGCATCTCGATGTGCCGCGGCCAGGTCAGATAGCGCTCGATGTAGCACTCGTCGCGGCCGAAACCCTTGAGGGCCTCGGACTGCGCGGACTCCAGCGCCTCGGCGGCCTTGTCGGCGCTCTCGACCACACGCATGCCGCGGCCACCGCCGCCGTACGCGGCCTTGATCGCCACCGGCCAACCGTGCTCGTTGCCGAATGCGACGATCTCGTCGGGTGAGGAGAGGAACTCGGTCGTGCCGGGCACCCCCTGCACGCCGGCCTTCTGCGCGGCGATGCGGCTCGAGACCTTGTCGCCCATCACCTCGATCGCTTCGGGCGGCGGGCCGATGAACGCCGCGCCGGCGTCGGTGACCGCCCGGGAGAACTCGGTGTTCTCCGAGAAGAACCCGTAGCCCGGGTGCACGCCGTCGGCCCCGCTGCGCTCGAGGATCTCCAGGATCTTCTCGGTGTTCAGGTAACTCTCGGCCGCCGTGGAACCGCCCAACGCGTAGGCCTCGTCGGCCAGTCGGGTGTGCAATGCGTCCCGGTCGAGGTCGGAATACACCGCGACCGAGGTCACCCCCATCTCCTTGCACGCCCGGATGACCCGGACGGCGATTTCGCCACGATTCGCAATCAAGACCTTTTTGAGCACGCCACATGGTGCCGTCTGGAGGGGGTGCGATGCCAGACCGGACGACAGATACCATCTCTCGATCGCACCGCTGTCGACCGGGAGGGAAGCGTGACCACACCTATTGGGAGAACTCGATTCACCGATGTGCGACGGGTGGACGAAACCGGATCGACCAACGACGACCTGATGGCACTCGGCCGTCGCGGTGAGCCCGAGGGGATCGTGCTGGTCGCCGGTCACCAGACCGGGGGACGTGGTCGACACGGTCGGACCTGGTCCGCCCCGCCCGGTATGGGCCTGCTGTGCTCGGTCCTGCTGCGTCCACCGGCGGCTGTCGCCGAACTGATCACCGCGACCGTCGCCGTCGCGCTCCTCGACGCGCTCGAATCCCTCGGAGCGACCGGGGTCGGCATCAAATGGCCCAACGACCTGATCGTGGCCACGTCGGGCGCTGGTCGTGGCGGGCACCGACGCGTCGAGCGCAAGCTCGCCGGCATCCTCGCCGAGGCCGATGCGCCCGTCGGGTCGTCGACCGCGTCGGGTCAGCGCGCTCCGAAGGACACCGAACGACTCCTCGTGGTGGTCGGGTCGGGCGTCAACGTCAACACCCCCACCGAACTCCCCGTCGAGGTGGCCGACCGCTTCATCGCGCTCGATGCGTTGGTGTCGCCGACGCCGGGCGTCGACGAGGTGCTCGAGGCGTACCTCGAAGCGCTGGAACGTGCTCATGCGCTGGTGCTCGCCGATCGTGACGGACTGTTGGAGCGGTGGCGGGAGCGTTGTGTGACCATCGGACGAGACGTCCGGGTGGATCTCGGTGTCCGGGACCTACGCGGCGTGGCGATGCGGATCGACGGTCACGGCCGACTCGTCGTCCGCTCCGACGGCGGGGTCGAGACCGCGGTCGCCGCCGGCGACGTCGTCCACCTCGGAACAGAAGAGTCCCCCGCCGGGAGATCAGGCCCGGTGGAGGCCGGAAGCGAAGCATCTCGTAGGGTTTGCGAATGATCGAGTTCAGCCCCGAACAGGAGGCCTTCCGCAAGGTCGTTCGCGAGTTCGCCGAGTCCGAGATCGCCCCCCACGCGTTCGACTGGGACCAGAGCCACACCTTCCCGGTGGACACCGTGCTGGCGATGGGGGAGCTGGGTCTGCTGGGCCTGCCCCTCCCCGAAGAGTACGGCGGGTCGGGCGCGGACTTCGCGACGTTCTGCATCGCGCTCGAGGAACTCGGTCGGGTCGACCAGTCGATGGCGGTCACCGTCGAGGCCGCCGTGGGGTTGGGGGCCAATCCGATCCTGGAATTCGGCACCGAGGAACAGCGTCAGGAGTGGCTGCCGGACCTGTGCGCCGGAACCAAACTCGGCGGATTCGGCCTCACCGAACCCGAGGCAGGTAGCGACGCCGGCGGCACCCGCACCCGTGCTCGCCTCGATGAGGCGACCGACGAATGGGTGATCGACGGCTCCAAGGCTTTCATCACCAATTCCGGATCGTCGATCACGTCGCTCGTCACGATCACCGCACGAACCGATGCCCCGAGTTCCGACGGGTCGCCCGAGATATCCACGATCATCGTGCCGGCGGGTACCGACGGTTTCACGGTGGCGCCGCCATACCGCAAGATGGGTTGGCACGCCTCGGACACCCACGAGCTGTCGTTTGCCGACTGTCGGGTTCCCGCAGCGAATCTCCTGGGGGAACGGGGACGCGGGTTCGCCCAGTTCCTGGCAACGCTCGACGACGGTCGGATCGCTCTGGCGGCCGTCGCCGTCGGGGTCATCCAGAGCTGTCTCGAGGAGTCGGTCGCCTATGCCAAGGAGCGCAACGCGTTCGGCGCGCCGATCGGCCGGTTCCAAGCGGTCTCGTTCAAGTGCGCCGACATGAAGACCATGCTGGACGCAGCGCGGTTGCTCACGTACCAGGCCGCGGCGCTCAAAGACGCCGGTCGACCGTTCAAAGAGGCTGCCGCAGTGGCCAAGTTGGTCGCCACCGAATCCGCAGTCACTGCGACCCGGATGGCGACCCAGATCTTCGGAGGGGCCGGCTTCATGGACACCACGCTCGTGGCTCGTCACTACCGGGATGCGAAGATCCTGGAGATCGGCGAAGGCACCAGCGAGGTGCAGCGTCTCGTCATCTCCCGTTCGCTCGGTTTGGGTTGAGCCCGGCCTTACACCCGAACGGGTAACTTCGGTCCGATGGCGTCGCGCAAGACCAAGCCACGGCGGAGCTGGCCGCAGCGGCTCATCATCGGTTTCAACGTCTGTGTGATCGTGGTCGCCCTGAGTACCGCCGCCGTGTTCGGCTACGTGAACACCAAACTCTCCGACGTCCAACGCCTCGCGCTCTCCGGGGCGCTCACCGAATCCGATCCGACTCCCGGCGCGCCGGAGAACTTCCTGATCGTCGGCACCGACAGTGATCTTGGGCTCGCCGCGGACGACCCCGCGCTGCAGGGGCGAGGAGACGTCACCGGGGCCCGGGGCGACACGATCATGATCCTTCACGTCGACCCCAAGGCCCACCACGCGGCGCTGTTGTCGCTGCCCCGCGACCTCTGGGTCGAGATCGCGGGACAGGGCATCCATTCCAAGATCAACTCCGCGCTCGGTGTCGGGGGCGGCGGCATCGCCGGGCCGACGACGCTCATCTCGACGATCGAGAACAACTTCGACATTCCGATCCATCACTACGTCGAGATCGACTTCGCGGGGTTCGAGAACCTGATCGAGGCGATCGACGGTGTCCCGATCTACTTCCAGACCGGGGTCCGTGATTATGACCCAGCCGACGGACTCGCCCACACTGCGATCGACATCCCGGGTCCGGGCTGTTACACCCTCGACCCCCAGCAGGCGCTCGCGTACGCCCGCAGCCGCCACATGCAGTACCAGGAGGTGCCCGGCGACCCCTCGACGTGGACCAGCGACAACGGCAACGACCTCGGGCGCATCCAGCGCCAGCAGGACTTCGTGCGTCGCGTGCTGCAGCGGGCGGTCACCAAGGGCATCCGCGACCCGCTGGTCATGAACGACCTCGTCGACGCCGGGGTGAAATCGGTCCGCATGGACGAGAACCTCTCCGCGGGCGCGATCATCGACCTCGGCCGTACCTTCCGCAATTTCGATCCCCAGGATCTCGAGACCACGCAGTTGCCGGTGTACCCCCAGACGATCAACGGCGCGGCGGCACTCAAGTTGACCATGCCCGAAGCGGAGAAGGTGCTCGCCCAGTTCCAGACCGGCGCCGCCGACGTCGACCCGCAACTGCGAGGTGTCTCGGTGACCGTGCACAACGGCACCGCACGCGAGAACGAGGCGACGAACGTGACCCGTGCCTTGCAGAAGGTCGGGTTCTCGACGGGTCGTCCCTCCGACGAACTGGGGCTCACCGACGAGGCGTCGATCATCCGCTATGCCCCCGGCCAGGAACGACAAGCCCGACTGTTGGCCCGCCACCTGCGCTCCGAGGTGATCTTCGAACCGGTCTCGTCGTCGTACTCGCGTACCGAGGAATCCGCGCTCGTGTTGGTGACCGGTCGATCGTTCACCGGTGTGCTGACCGCGCCGCGCCCCGCCGCCGACGTGCCGGGACCCACGACCTCGGCGCCGACGTCGACGACCACGACGACGCCGGACGGAGGCGACGAGGAGTCGTCGACCGGTGACGACGCGACCACCACGACGATCCCTGGCTTTCTACCGGGTCCGACCCCGCCGGGTGTGGACTGCGGCTGATCACGCCGTACCGAATGCGAGCGCTGCCAGATACCTGTCGACGGCCGGTGGCGGTAGCATCGG
>DASSYG010000060.1:0-7589 GCA_035703405.1 Acidimicrobiales bacterium
AGCCGAACGAATCGACGAGCACTCCGGAGAAGCCGAGACCCACCAAGCCGGGGAGCGACGGCCCCGGGTCGTGGCTGTCCACTCGGTGTTGCCAGTCCGCATCCGGCCGACCTCGCGTCGCGCCGTACGAAAAGCGCAGACCCTTGGAGTAGAGGTACGGCAACAGCTCTTCGTAGTCGCGCAATCGCTCCACGGCGGGCGCCTCGGGGAACGCAACCACCGGAAGCTGGAAGATCGCCGCCGTCGAGCCGAGGTGTGCGGTCATCGCCTCGTCGAACCGTTTCAGTTCGTGAGCCTGTCGGTCATAGGCCGCGTTCTGTGAACCGTCGGAGTACTGCGAATTCGTGTCCCACAGCCCGAACGCCACCACCGCCACCAGCAGCGCCGCACTCGCCGTGCCCGCAACGAGACGCCGGTTCGCGCGGGCCGCGCGCGGACCGTCGCTCTCGACGATGCGCCGTTGGAACCGATCGCCGAACCGTTCGAGCCCGACGGCGACGATCAGATACGCGCAGAACGCGATCAGGATCACCACCCGGTCCCACATGCGGATCTGCGACAACCCGAGAGTCGAGAGAATGAGCGCGAAACCGCCCATGGTCCCGAACAGGACGAGCACCATGGTGATCAGCCCCGACTGCACCCAGAGCCGCCTCCGGGCGAACACGGCGTCGCCGGCGCGGGTGTCGAGTCGGTTGACGATCACGCCGTAGAGCAACACCAACAGACCGAGCGCCCCGAGCAGCCCGAGGTTCTGTCCGTCTTCGCCCAGGATGATGTGACCGGTCTGGGAGCGGTACAACAATCGGCCGAGCGGATCGATGTGGTGGAACGGGACCGGCAGCACCATCTTGGCGATCGACAGTCCGTAGTTGATCTGCTCGGCGGGATACCGTGCCGCCGCCTCGGTGTTCGGACCGTGCTCGAACTTGTACAGCCAGTTCGGGACGAACAGCACCGCGAACGTCCCCGCGATGAGCACCCCGTTGGCAAGCGCGACCCCCAGGTCCCCGACGTCACGATTCCTGATCGTGCTCACGACCGCCGACGCCACGAGAGCGGTGAGCACGAAGGCCATCACCATCGTCTCGAACCCGCCGACGAACACGCACAACGCGGCAGCGCCCCACACCCGCGGCCAACGCAGGTTGTCGACCAGGCGGCGGACTCCCCACACCGGCCCGGTCGCGTCGACGAGAAAGCGGTCTTTCCACGACAGCGCCCAGAAGATGAGGAGCACCCCGATCGGAGCAGAGAGATAGGCCGAGCGGAACAGATGGAACTCGCCGTGCATGAAGTGGTACGGCAACCACGAATAGAGAATGGCCACCGCCGCGGCGACTCCGAAGCGAAACCGCAGATGGGCCAGCACCAGATACGTCACGAACGCAACCGCTGCGAACCCGAACAGGAAGTAGACGTTCATCACCCAGAACGGTCGGTCCGAAAACGAGGTGAGAAAACGCAGTGCGAGCAGTTGGATCGATTCACCGGTCTGTGGAAAATCGTAGAGCTGCTGTCCGAACGGCGCGCCCAGGTGAGGATTCGTGAAGTACCACCCGGTCGCGTCGATCGACCGCACGACCGACGCGATGTAGAGGTGATCGGTGCCGGCAGTGGCGAGCGGCACCGAGAAGCTGCGATCCCACGCCCGGTAGCGGAACACCGCCATCGCGCACGACGCCGCCGCGACCAGCAGAGCCCGGGCGACGTGGAGCCAGGTAGAACCGTCTCGCGCATCCGAGAGACGCGGCGTGGGTTCGTCGAAGATCGACGCGTCGGTGATCGGCTCGTCCCGACGAGCCGCGCCCGGGCTCACGTCGCGGGCAGCGCCGCAGGGTGATGCGAGACGGCCACGTCGAAATGCACCCGGCCCAACATCTGGGTCGGGTTCATCACCTGGATCCGGTGCTCACCCTCGAGGTGGTCGTACTCGGAGGCCCCGTCATGGCTGTGGATCCCGAGCGACACCTCATAGTCACCGTCCATCAGCGGCATCTCGTCGAGTTCGAACACCACCTCGCCCGATCCGCTCACCTGGTCGAGTGACGCATCGATCCGGTCGGTGTTCACCCCGAGCATCAGGTGGCCGTCCTGATCGGTGATGTTCAATGCGAACACCACATCGTCGACCGGTTCGGGGGCCGAGTACCCACAACGGATCCGCACGCGCTCGCCGGGCAACGCATAGCCGTTCGCAGGGTCGGTGTACTCGATCGCCACCTCGGTGAACTGCACCGCCCGCGACAGCATCCGCTCGTCGATCACGGTCTCTTCGTCTTCGGTGAGTTCCTCGGCGAGCATGATCCCGCGCCGCACCAGCGACTCACGGAACACCCTGATCGCCGGTCCCGGTTCGTCGAACGCGATCAACTCACCGCGATCCAACACGACACCCTGCTGACAGATCTGACGCACCAGGTCGGGCACGTGGGTGACGACCAGGATCGTGCGGCCCTCGGACTGCATCTCATCCACCCGCTCCAGGCACTTGCGCTGGAACGCCTCGTCGCCCACCGCCAACACCTCGTCGACCAACACGATGTCGGGGTCGACATGGATCGCCAGCGCAAAACCCAGCCGCGCCGTCATCCCCGACGAGTAGTGCTTGACCTGCATGTCGATGAACGGGGCTATCTCGGCGAACTCGACGACATCGTCGAAGATGCGGTCCACGTCGGCCTTGGAGAACCCCAGGATCGACCCGTTGAGGTACATGTTCTCCCGGCCGGTCAGATCCCCGTGGAAACCCGCCCCCAACTCCAACAGCGCCGCCACCCGACCACGGGTGCGGATCGTGCCCGAGGTGGGCCGCATCGTGCCGGCCACACATTTGAGCAGCGTCGACTTGCCCGACCCGTTGTGGCCCAGCAACCCGGTGGTCTGACCCTCGGTGACCGTGAACGACACGTCTTTCAACGCGTAGAAGTCCTCATAGGGCACCCGACCGAACTTGATGATCCGCTCCTTCGCGGACTGCATCTTCTCCTTGTAGAGGCGGAAGCGCTTGGTGACGCCTTCGATCTCGATGGCAGCAGGCATGTCGGCCTCAGATCTCTTCGCCGAAGTTGTCTTCGAGCCGACCGAAGATGTGCAAGGCCACCCACAACAGCACGAGTGCACCGAACCCGACGATCGCCAGGTTGCGCAGATACCACCACACCGACCCTTCAGGCACCACGCCGGTCACCTCCGCGCCGTTGACCATACGCGTCCCGGACCACACCCATTCGTGGTAGAGCGCGCGTTGGAAGGTGACCACGATCGGGGTGAGCGGGTTGATGAACCCCAGATAGAAGGGCAGACCGTTCTCGGACAACCGCTGACCGATCAGCGGGTAGTTCCAGACGATCGGCGTCGCCCAGAACCAGGCGAGCATCACCAGTTCGAGCAGATGCTGGGTGTCGCGCAGGTACACGTTGATCGCGCTCAACATGATCCCCAGCGCCGCGCTGAACGTGACCAGCACCAGCACTGCGGGGATCAACAACGGCAGGTAGGCCCAGTCGGGCGACCGCTGCACCACGGCGAGCGCCCCCACCAACACGATCGACTGGAGGAACCAGTGCACCATCGCCGCACCGACCGACGCCAGCGGCAGGATCTCACGGGGAAACCACACCTTGTTCACCAGCTGGGCGTTCGCCACCACCGAAGCCGACCCACTCGTCGCGGCCGACGTGAAGAACGTCCAGGGCAGCAACCCACAGATGAAGAAGATCGCGAACAGCGGCACCGGCGACTTGAACAGCACCCCGAAGGCGAAGGAGTACACGATGAGCTGCAGCGCCGGATTCAACAGCGTCCACAGGAATCCGAGAATCGAGTCCTTGTACTTGACCTTGAGTTCCTTGCGGATCAGGTTGCCCAACAGTTCCCGGTAGCGCCACACGTCACGGAGGCGTTGGATCGCGCCCGGCCGTTTCGAGATCTCGGTCGTGCGCAACTCGGGTCGGTCATCGCCGGAGGCGGCGTCCTCGACTGCATCGGGAGCGCCACCGTTCGAAGTCACCGACGCTTGTTGAGACATGGACCGGTCACTCCTTGAAGACTCGATTGCTTCCGGTGAGTGGACCCGCTGGCTCCGGTCACCACGAACGAATCACACTACCGTCACCGCGGGAGCGCGGGACAGTGACCCGGCGCCACCTTCCCTCGGGGGCGTGGTCGCCACGGGGCGGCCACGTCATGTTCGGTACCGGGATCAGGGTGCCACCTAGACTCCCCCGGATGCTCCAGCCAACGCGGACAGTCCAGCCGCCCCACCGCTTCGGTCCGACGACGGGTCGGCGCCAGTGAAGGCGCTCGTCACCGGTGCCGGCGGATTCGTCGGTACCCATCTGGTCTCCCACCTCGAAGAAGCCGGCGACACGGTGCTCGTCACCGACCCGTCGATCGACGGGGTCGACATCACCGACGTCGACCGGGTCGCGGACCTGTTGGGCGAGACCAAGCCCGAAGTGATCTACCACCTCGCCGGCTGGGCGGACGTCGGCGCATCGTGGACGAACCCTGCCACCGCGTTCCGCGTCAACGCAGACGGCACCCTCAACGTGCTGCTCGCCGCACTCGCCTCCGGGGTGAGCCGCGTGCTGATCGTGTCGAGTGCAGACGTGTACGGCGCGGTCGCCGAGACCGACATGCCGATCACCGAAGAAACGCCGTTGCGTCCCGTGTCGCCGTACGCGGCGTCCAAGGTCGCCGCCGACTTCCTCGGGCTCCAGGCCTACCTCGGTCGTGGCCTCCATGTGTTGCGGGTCCGGGCGTTCAACCACCTGGGTCCGGGCCAGACCGACAAGTTCGTCGCCTCCGCACTCGCCTCTCGTATCGCCCGGAACGAACTCGAGGGCACCGACGAGATCCCGATCGGCAACCTGTCGGCACGGCGGGACTTCACCGACGTGCGCGATGTCGTCCGGGCCTACCGGATGATCATGACCGACGGGGAGCCCGGCGAGGTCTACAACGTGTGCTCGGGCTGTGACGTCGCGGTGCAGGAACTCGCCGAACAACTTCTCGCCCACGCCTCGCAGCCGATGCATTTCGTCACCGACCCCGAGCTGCTCCGTCCCGTCGATGTGCCCGTGCTGCGGGGCGACCACGCCAAACTCACCGCGGCGACCGGCTGGGATCCCGAGATCCCCCTCGCCCGAACTCTCGAAGATCTGCTCGACGACTGGCGTCGACGGCTCCGGGCGCCGTGATCATCGGAGCGACGGCAATGACACGAGTAGAGGACATGTTCACCAACCAAGGCACTTCAGGAACCAACAAATGACCAAGCGCGCACTCATCACCGGGATCACCGGACAGGACGGCTCCTATCTCGCCGAACTCCTGCTCGACAAGGGCTACGAGGTCATCGGCATGGTCCGTCGTTCGTCGACCGTGAACTTCGAACGGATCGCCCACCTCCAGGATCGGATCACCTTCGCATCGGGCGACCTGCTCGACGAGCTCTCGTTGGTCAACGTCGTGCGGGAACACGCTCCCGACGAGCTCTACAACCTCGCGGCACAGTCGTTCGTGCAGACCTCGTGGAGCCAGCCGGTGCTGACCGGCCAGACCACCGCCATCGGGGTCACCCGGGTTCTCGACGCGATCAGGCTCGTGAATCCCGACATCCGCTTCTACCAGGCGTCGTCGTCGGAGATGTTCGGCAAGGTCCAGGACGTCCCGCAGTCCGAGGACACCCCGTTGTACCCACGCAGCCCGTACGGCGTCGCCAAGGTGTATGGCCATTGGATCACGATCAACTACCGCGAAAGCTACGGACTGCACGCCTCGTCGGGGATCCTGTTCAACCACGAATCGCCCCGACGAGGTCTGGAATTCGTGACGCGCAAGATCTCCAACGCCGTCGCCCGGATCAAGCTCGGTCATCAGAAAGAGCTGGCCCTGGGCAATCTCGACGCGCAGCGCGACTGGGGATTCGCGGGCGACTACGTCGACGCCATGTGGCGCATGCTGCAACAGGACGAGCCCGACGACTACGTCGTGGCGACCGGCGAGACCCACTCGGTGCGTGAGTTCTGTGAACTGGCGTTCTCGCACGTCGATCTGGACTACACCGACCACGTTGTCACCGACGACCGTTTCATGCGGCCTGCCGAAGTCGACCTGTTGATCGGCGACGCGACCAAGGCGAAGACGAAGCTGGGTTGGGAGCCCAAGATGAGTTTCGCCGAACTCGTGGCCACGATGGTCGATGCCGACCTTGCACTCATCTCGGGTCGACTCGACGGCCTGCACTCGTGAGCGCCACCGACCCCCGAGGTCGTGACGACCAGGGCCGTGAATACGACGAACGGCCGTGGGGCTCCTACACGGTGCTCGAAGACGCCACGCCCGAAGGGTTCAAGGTCAAGCGGCTCACGGTCACACCCGGGACCCGGCTGAGCTACCAACGCCATCGCCAACGAGCCGAGCACTGGTTCGTGGTCGCCGGCACCGCGACGGTCACGATCGACGACGTCGTGTCCGAGGTGCCCACCGGTCAGGCCGTCGACGTGCCCCTGGGCGCCGCGCATCGGATCGAGAACCGGGGTGATGTTCCCATGACCTTCGTCGAGGTCCAACAGGGCGAGTACCTCGGCGAGGACGACATCGAACGTCTGGAAGACGACTTCGGCCGGGTGGGCTGACCGAAGACTTCCCGCGATGTCGGCGCCTCGACCGGCACCGCCATCTCGACTCGACAAATGACAAGGCGTGGCGGATGCCTCGTTGCACGGTATGCTCATGCGACCGACCTGGGCAGACTGGATCGTGCATGTCCACGCGAAACACCAGACGTGAAATTTCACCGTTCGGTGCGACCTCCGGTGGCGCCTCGACATCGACCTCATCGAGATTCGGCGCGGCCCGGAATGCCACGACACTGCTGGTGTGTGTGGCGCTCCTGCTGAGCGCGTGTAGCAGCAAGCCGACCGCCAGTGGCGCCGACCCCGCAGCGCGGGCGACGACCACCACGACGCTGCCGCCCGCCGAGGTGACTTCGACCGTCGCCGACGGCGCCACCGACGTGCCCTTGACGGCCCCGATCGGGGTGACCGTGGATCACGGAACGTTCGATTCGGTGACCCTCACCCGCGGACCGGACGCCACGATCGCCCCCGAACCCGCCGAAGGGGTTCTGAACGCCGCGCAGACCGGATGGCTCAGCCCGTCGGATTTCGCACCGAACACCCCGTACCGCATCGACGCCGAGGTGTCAGGCGTCGACGGCAAGGCCAGCCGGCACTCCTGGAAATTCACGACCGGCGCCCCGGCGACCGAACTGCACACCACCACCAACGTCGGCGACGGCTCGGTCTACGGCGTCGGGATGCCGATCATCGTCACGTTGAACGCCTCGGTTCCCGAACCGTTGCGCAAAGCGGTCACCGACCGACTGAAGGTCACCAGCGAACCGGCCGTGACCGGAGGGTGGCGCTGGTTCACCGACACCGAAGTGCACTACCGCCCCTCGGCGTACTGGCCGGCGCACACCAACGTGCACCTCGACGTCGACTTCACCGGGTTGCATCTCGGCAACGGCGTGTGGGGTGTCGACGGCCGTACCGTCGACTTCTCGATCGGTGACGCCC
>DASSYG010000069.1:0-11001 GCA_035703405.1 Acidimicrobiales bacterium
AGTGGGCGCCACCGACTCCGTGGTCTCGGCGGTCGACGACGGTCCAACCGTTGTCGGCGTGGCTGTCGGTTCCGGACCGGTCGTGGTGGGCGCGACCGTCGGTTCCGAACCGGTCGTGGTGGGCGGAATCGTCGGCTGCGCCGGTGCGGTCGACGTCGGGGCGCTGGTGGGCTGTGGCTCCACGGTGGGCGTCGGCTCGATGGTCGTCGTCGGCTCCACGGTCACCTGCGCGGCATAGCTGAAGCGGACGTGGAGCGGGTCGTGATCCGACAACGGCACGCCGTCGTCGCGGGTGAACCGTTCTCGTTCGAAGGTGTGGGACTGCGGGGTCAGTGCGACCTCTGCGCTGCTGCGGAACGCGATCTTGTCGATCACGTCGGCGTCGGCGCCACAGTCCACGGCTTCACAGACGTCGGTCAGACGGGTGGCAGCGAGGAAGGTCTGCCACACGTCGCCGTCCACGGGACGGTCGGTGTGCAGGTTCATGTCGCCACCGACGATGACCGCGTGTCCGTCCGAATGCGTGTCGATGTAGGCGGCGAGTTGCGCGAAGTTCGCGGCGCGGGCCGCCTGATCTTCTGGTGCACCGCCCGCGTCGGCATGCAGGTCGTACACGTCGACGGTCACCCCCGAGACCAACTCGATCGTGGTGACGGCGAATCCCTTGGTCGCCAGACAGTCCGAGGCGTGGTCGAAGATGCCCATGCAGTCGTCCCAGGTGACCCGGTCGACCGTGCCGAGAGGCATGCGGGACAGGAAGTTCAGCCCATCTCCCAGGATCGCATCGGGGTGTTGCGGGTCAGTGCCCATCGGCGGAACCTGCGGGGTCGACAGGTAGGGGAAATCGACCTGAGAGATCAACTCGTCGTGGTAGACGCGCACGTCCTCCAGGGGCGGGTCCGGGTTGGCGAAGTCCTCCTGGGTCAATACGAGGTCGTACGCGTTCAACAACGGGCTGATGAGTGCCTGGTTGACCGACGGGTTCGAACCCGACAGCACTTCGGGCAGGCCTGCCACGTTGTAGGTCAACATGGCGAACTCGCCGTTCACCGTCTCGGTTTCCGCACCGGCATCGGGCGCGGCGACCAATCCGACCGCGGCGAGCACGAGCCCGCTCACGATGTAGGCACAGCGACGACGAATCGACTTCACTCCGGGCCCCCGATCATCCGATCACCGTAGTACGGCGCTGGCGACCGGCGTCCCGGTCGAGGCTGCAGGCCGGTCAGGACTGTGGGCTGGACTGGGGCTTGTTCGCGAACCGCCAGGCGGCCGGGAAGGCCAGAGCGGCGACCACGATCTTGAGCGAGTCGGTGATCAGGAACGGCTGCACACCGAGGCTGAACGCCTTGCCGGCGGACACGCCGAGATCGAACGCCAACCAGGTCGTGCCGATCGTGTACACGATCAGCGTGCCGGCGACCAACAATGCGACCGTCGAGGCGACCTTGCGGTCCGCGCCCCGTTTGGCGAGCGCTCCCACCACGCCGGCGGCCACGACGAAGCCGATGATGTAGCCAAACGACGGCATGTGCCAACCGGACCCCGCCTCGGCGAACCACGGCAGCCCGACCACACCGAGCCCGAGGTACACCAACATCGACAACACGGCCCGCTTGGTGCCCAGCGCGGCACCCACGACCAGCACCGTGAGCGTCGACAAGGTGAAGGGAACCGGCGAAAGCGGCGTCACGAAGGCGAACTGTGCCGAGACACCTGTCAGGGCCGCGCCGCCGGCGATCAGCCCGATGTCGCGCACCAACGTGGTCGGCACGGCGGGCACGAAGTCGGCGAGCACCTCTCGCCGGGGCGCCACCAGCGCGTTGGGGTTCAGCAAAGCGTCCGACATCTGTGCTCCTCACTCCGTCTCGAACTGACCCGATCGGGCCGCCGCGACATTACCGCCCACTTTTGCGGGCCGACACATCGGTGACGACCAGACCATCCGGAGTATGACGCCAGGGGCGCACCGCGGTTCACACGATGCGTCCTTGAACGCATCGGCGACGTCACCGATCTGGACATTGTCGTCCGAAGGGTCGCCCGCTCACTCGTAGGGTGGATGCCATGAGTGACGCACTCTTCGAACGGCTCGACACCGGTGAAGCCGGGCAGGCGACCGTTCTTCCCACCGGTTTCTCACGCGGCCCCTGGTCGCCCGACGCGCTGCATGGCGGCCCGGTCGCGGCCCTGGTCGCCGGTGAGGCCGAGGCGCTGCTCGCAACGACCTTCGAGGGTCCTTATGTGCCGACGCGGTTCACGCTCGACCTCGAACGCCCGGTCCCCCTCGCCCCGTTGACGGTTTCGAGCGAGGTCGTCCGCCCCGGCCGCAAGGTGCAGATCGTCGAGGTGACCGTGTCCGACGAGTCGAGCCGTCGCCTGGCGCGCGGCTCGGTGCTGGTGATCCGTCGAGACCGACAGGAGCTGCCCGGCGATCTGATCGGACCCGACGACGCGCCGCCGCCACCGCCCCCCGAGCGTCCGTCGGGTTTCGAAGGCTGGGGCTTTCCGATCGCGCACGTCGCCTACCACCAGAACGCGACCGAACACCGTCTGGTCAAAGGATCGGTCGGCGCACCCGGGCCGGTGGTCGACTGGATCCGCCTCGTCGTCCCGGTCACGGCCGGGACCACGCCGACCCCGTTCCAGCGGGTCGCCGCGGCCTCGGACTTTCTCAACGGGGTGTCGTGGACCCTGTCGGGCGCGGACTGGATCTTCATCAACCCCGACCTCACCGTGACTCTGCACCGCCTGCCGGTCGGCGATCAGATCGCCGTCGACGCGGTCACCCGGATCGACCCCGGAGGCACCGGCACTGCCGAAGCCGATCTCTACGACACCCATGGTCGCCTCGGCCGGGCCGTGCAGACGCTGCTCATCGAACATCGCTGAACGACTCGCGGGCCTGGGGCGCGCTTCGTGCCACCGCTCAGGCGAACATGGTCACGCCGTAGGCGACGAACAGCACGAGGTGGGCGGCGCCGTGGCCCGCGGTGAGCCGTCGTGCGGTGAAGGTGACCCACGACAACACGGTCGTCACAGCCAGCAGTGCCAGGTTGATGGGTGACTCCGCGAGCACCACCGTCTCGCCGGTGACCATTCCGATGCCGAGCACCGCAGGAATCGTCAGCGCGAGAGTCGACACCAGCGCCCCGTGACACAGGTTGCTCACCCGTTGCATCTCGCCTCCGAGCGCGGCTCGGACCGAGGTGAGCCCTTCGGGCAGGAACACCACCACGGCGATCAGCACCCCGCTCAGCGCAACGGGCGCGTCGAGCCGGGCGAGACCGTCGTCGAGCAGGGTGGCCATGTCGTGAGATACCAACACGATCGGGATCATCGTGGCGACGAGCACGACGAGGCGGGTGGTGACCTCGGTGCGCTGGTCGGGTCGGGCCTGGCCGGTGGGGAGCGAGAGGACCCGGGTCGCGACCTCGTGGCGGCTCGAGTCACGCTGATGTCGGGTCGGCACGGCGCCGGCTTCCCGCACGTCGGGTTCCCGGAAATCGTCCGCCCGGGGGCCCATCTGCCGGTAGAGGAACGCCGCGTAGACCACGACGGCTGCGACGATGATCGGCACCTCCTGGTTCGTGGTGTAGCTGCCGCTGTGGCCGATCCACCGCGGCAGAGCGAAACCGAGAAAGCCGAGCACGGTGATCATGCTCAGGTACGCGACTGTCCCCTGGCGATTGACGACGAGTCGCCGATGACGCCTGCTCCCGAGCACGATCGACAGCCCGATGACCAGGTTCAAGATGATCATCGAGACCGCCATCACCGAATCCCGGCCGATCGTGGCGTGCTCACCCGTACCGAACATGATCGCGGCGATCAGGATCACCTCGATCACCACGATCGACAGAGTCAACACGAGTGATCCGTACGGGTCACCGAGTCGGCGCGCCAGTGCCTCGGCTTGGGTCACAACGCCGAACGCACAGATGATGATGACCCCGACGATCATCCCGAGCGTCGCGGCCAAAGTGGCTGCGGGCAAGGTCGGTTCCAGGTGGGTTCCGGCGAGTTGCAGTGCGCCGAACGCTCCCCATCCCAGGAAGATCCGTGCGATGTCGGCCGATGACACCCGCCGCCCCCGGCTCGTGGTCCTGTTCATGAATCGGTCGTCTCCGGCCCAGGGTCGTCCCCGGCAAGTCTGGAGAACAGCCGGGTCGTCCCGACCGGCCCGCGTCACCAGCGGGCGTCGGTCTCAGTGTAGGTCCACCCTGCGCGGATCGCCGCCCGACCATCCCCGACCGGAGCTCTGATTCGCGGCCCATCCGACCGGCGCACGCCCCGGCCGCGGCCAGACTCCCATGGGAGCGCGCATACACCGGCCCAGACCCGGCCGATAGACCCAATGGAGGCGCTGGGCACGGTGGTCACCAGATCCGGGACCGGCACCGTGGACACCGAGCCCACCGCCGGCGACGAACTGCCCGGTCAGCGCGGTGTCGGTGGAGTAGCTACCGTCACGGTCATGTATCCAGGGACCATCGCCGCCACCGATCCGATGCGGATCGCCATCGTCATGGCTGACTCCGGTGAGCAGCTCACCTACGGCGCACTCGACGAGCGGGCCACGCGGCTCGCGAACCTTTTCTCGTCGCTGGGGCTGCAACCCGGCGACCACGTCGCCCTGTGCGTCGAGAACCAGATCCGTTTTCTCGAACTGGCCTGGGGCGCGCACTACGCCGGGCTGATCTACACGTTCGCCTCCACCCGTCTCACCTCCGAGGAACTCGCCTACATCGTCGACGACTGCGGCGCCCGTGTCTACATCGGCAGCACCGCGACCCTCGAGGCGTCGGCCGGCATGGTCGACGCCACTCCCAAGATCGAAGCACGCTTCCTCATCGGCGGCTCCGACGACCACCACCGCAACTACGAAGATGCGCTCGCTGCGGCGTCAGCCGAACCGCTCGTCGACCCCGTCGCGGGCGTCGACATGCTCTACTCGTCGGGGACGACCGGCAAGCCCAAGGGAGTCGCGATCAACCTCGAGCCCAAGCCGCTCGACACCTCCACCTCGGTGACCGTGCTTGCCCAGATGCTGCTCGGCTTCGACGAGGCAACGCGCTACCTGTCGCCCGCGCCGATGTACCACGCCGCGCCGTTGCGATTTTCCATGGCGGTGCACCAGACCGGCGGCCTGCTGGTGATGATGCGCCACTTCGACGCCGAGAAGGCACTCGAGGTCATCGAACGCTGCGGCATCACCCACACCCAGATGGTGCCCACCATGTTCGTGCGGATGTTGAAACTCCCGCCTGAGGTGCGCGACCGCTACGACGTGTCTTCGATGCAGATGATCGTCCACGCCGCGGCGCCGTGCCCGGTCGAGGCGAAGCGCCAGATGATCGAATGGTTCGGTTCCGTCGTGCACGAGTACTACGCCGGTACCGAAGGCAACGGGTTCGTCTATTGCAACTCCGAACAGTGGCTCGCGCACCCGGGCACGGTCGGCCAGTCGATCCTGGGACCGATCCACATCGTCGGGCCCGATGGTGTCGAGGTGCCAACCGGTGAGGCAGGCACGATCTACTTCGAGTCGGCCGCGCCGTTCGAGTACCACAACGACCCAGAGAAGACCGCGGCGTCGCGCACGCCCGAGGGTTGGTCGACCCTCGGCGACATCGGCCGGGTCGACGAGGACGGATTCCTGTACCTGACCGACCGCAAGGCGTACATGATCATCGCGGGTGGCGTGAACGTGTACCCCCAGGAGGCCGAGAACCTCCTGGCGATGCACCCCGCAGTTGCCGATGTCGCGGTGTTCGGTGTGCCCGACGACGACTTCGGCGAGGCGGTCAAGGCGGTCGTGCAGCCCGCCGACGATGTCGAAGCTTCGCCGGAACTGGCAGACGAGTTGATCGCCTACTGTCGGGATCACCTCGCCAACGTGAAGTGCCCACGCAGCATCGATTTCCGCGACGAGTTGCCCCGCCACCCGACCGGCAAGCTCTACAAGCGCCTGCTGCGCGACGAGTACTGGGCGGCCGAAGACCGCATGATCTGACCGCGGCCACCACGGACGGTCTCAGTACACCGAATGCGAACCCGACTGGACGCCCGACGGGGCCGAGGTCTGCGAAGCTGCGTCGCGTGCCGACACGGCGCACCGATGCTCCCTTCGAAGACGAGGCCCTCATGACCGAACCGACCGTCACCGAAACCACCCGGGCTGCCATCGTGGCCTCCGCGGCGGGCATGCCCTGGGACGACCGCGCCGACTTCGATGACACCATCCGCGGTTTTGTCGGCCGGGCGACGACCCGGCAGATCACCACCGCCAATGGTGACCCCGTGTGGGACCTCGACGCGTACGACTTTCTCCGGCACACCGACCCCGATGACGCCCCGGAGACCGCACACCCGAGCCTGTGGCGTCAGGGCCAGTTGCTCATCGAAGACGGCCTGTTCGAAGTCACCGAGGGCATCTACCAACTCCGCGGTTTCGACCTGTCGGTGATGAGTGTCGTCGAGACGGACACCGGCGTCATCGTCATCGACCCGTTGGTCTCGAACGAGTCCGCGGCCGCGGCATTCGCCCTGTACACCGAGCACCGGGGTGAGCGGCCGGTCAAGGCGATGATCTACACCCACTCCCACATCGACCACTTCGGTGGGGTCAAGGGGATCATCTCCGACGAACAGGTCGCCTTGGGTGAGGTGCTGGTCATCGCACCCGAAGGTTTCATGGAGCACGCAGTCGCCGAGAACGTCTTCGCGGGCACGGCCATGGCGCGACGCGCCGGCTACATGTTCGGCGCCGCACTCGAACGTGGCGCTGCCGGCCAGATCGGCGCCGGACTGGGTCAGACCACCTCGACGGGCACCGTGTCGCTCATCGCGCCCACCCACGACATCACCCACACCGGTCAGACCCTGAAGATCGACGGGGTCACCATCGAGTTCCAGATCACCCCCGGCACCGAAGCACCCTCGGAGATGAACTTCTACTTCCCCGACCGGCGGGCCCTGTGCACCGCGGAGAACACGTCTCATGTGTTGCACAACATCCTCACGCTGCGCGGCGCGCTCGTGCGCGACGCGCATGCCTGGGCCAACTACCTCACCGAGACGATTCATTTGTTCGGTGACCGACTCGACTGCGTGTTCGCCTCGCACCATTGGCCCACCTGGGGACGGGAGCGGGCGGTGGAGTTTCTCGCGATGCAGCGCGACATGTACCTGTACCTGCACGACCAGACTTTGCGCATGATGAACCAGGGGCTCACCGGGCCTGAGATCGCCGAGGCCATGGAGACCCCGCCGAGTCTCGCCGCCCAGTGGCACACCCACGGCTACTACGGCTCGGTCAGCCACAACGTCAAGGCGATCTACCAGCGCTACATGGGCTGGTACGACGCGAACCCGGCAAATCTGTGGGCGCACCCTCCCGAGGCCGTGGCGACCCGCTACGTCGAGGCGATGGGTGGACCCACCGGCGCGCTCGAAGTAGCCAGACGCGCCTTCAACGACGGTGACTACCGCTGGGCCGCCGAGGTCGGCAAGCATCTCGTGTTCGCCGACGCGGAAGACGCGGAGGCCCGCGCGCTGCTCGCGGCGACCTTCGAACAGCTCGCGTTCGGTGCCGAGAACGGCATCTGGCGCAACGTCTACCTCGCCGGCACGACCGAGTTGCGCGACGGTATCTTCGGCACGCCGACGCGAGGATCCACCGACATCGTCGGCGCCTTGAGCGTGTCGCACATCTTCGATTCGATCGCCACCCGGATCGACGGCCCCCGAGCCTGGGACATCGACTTGCGCATCGGTTGGGTGATCACCGACGAGGCGACCAGCTACCTCCTCGAGTTGCGCAACGGCGCGCTGCACCATCGCACTGTCGAGAAGATTCCCGACGGCGTCCCCACGTTCACGTTGACCCGGCCGCTGCTGATCGGCATCGTCACCCAATCGATCGACGCGATCACCGCGGTCACCGACGGTTCGATCGTCGTCGACGGCGACGGCTCGGTGTTGGCCACCCTGGTCGGACTCATCGCGTCACCCGATCCGAACTTCGCGATCGTCACCCCCTGAGTGCTATCTCGTCGCTCGAACTTCGGGAGATGATGCGCGAATGGCGCACGACACCTCTCGAAGTTCGATCAGGGGTGGGCGACCAGTTCAAGTGTTGATCGGTCACACGGGACCTCCGGCCCTACTGGCTCGGCGCCGCCCCGGGGATCGTGGACACCATGTCGTCCACTCGAGTCCAGACCCTGCACGGCGCGCTCCCGGGAACACGATCGGTGGTACGTCGCCGACGCGACGGGATGGTAGACGGCGCCCAACCGTTCATCGTGATCTGGGAGGTCACCCGGGCGTGTCAGTTGGCGTGCGTGCACTGTCGGGCCGAGGCGATCCCGCATCGGGACCCTCACGAGTTGTCGACCGACGAGGGTCGGGCGCTGCTCGACGATCTGGCCGCCCTGGAAATCCCTCGGCCCATGGTCGTCCTCACCGGTGGCGACCCGCTGGAGCGGCCCGACCTGGTCGAGTTGGTCGCCTACGGCACCGGTCTGGGCCTGCGCGTCGCGGTCTCGCCGTCGGTGACCCCCCGACTCACCCGCGACGCGATCGACGCTTTGCACCGGGCGGGCGCCAAGGCACTGTCGCTGTCGCTTGACGGATCCACCGCGGCCACCCATGATCGGTTCAGACAGGTGGACGGCGTTTTCGACGCCACGATGCGGGCCATCGACGACGCCCGCAACGCGGGTCTCCGTCTGCAGATCAACACCACGGTCACCGCCGACAACGTTTGGGACCTTCCCGACATCCTCCGTCTGGTGCTCGAAGCTCGAGCCGCGGTGTGGAGCGTGTTCTTTCTCGTCCCGACCGGTCGTGGCACCAAGCTGCGCCCGCTGACCGGCGTCGAGGAAGAGGACGTCCTCAATTGGCTGTACGACGTGTCGGGTCTCGTCGCGATCAAGACCACCGAGGCGCCCCATTACCGCCGGGTGGTGATCCAACGCTCATCAGGGCGGGTCCCGCCGCGGCGCGGTGCGCTCGGTCGGCACCTGAACGAGGAGGTCATCGATCTCACCGATGACCGTCCGCCCGAACGACCCCGTCGCCGCCCGATCAACGTGAACGCCGGCAACGGTTTCGTGTTCGTGGACCATCACGGCGACGTGTACCCGAGTGGTTTTCTCCCCGAATCGGTCGGCTCGATCCGGCAGGATTCGATCGTCGACATCTACTGTGACGCGCCGTTGCTGCGGGCGCTGCGCGACCCGGACGCCCTGAGTGGCAAGTGCGGCAGGTGTGCATTCCGGGAGGTGTGTGGCGGGTCGCGCTCTCGAGCGTATGCAGGCACCGGCGATGCGCTCGCCGAAGATCCGAGCTGTGTCTTCCAGCCGTCGGGATCGGCCACCGCAGCGCGCTGAAGCGTTTCATTACTGTACCGTCCGGTCGGTAAAGTAACCGGGTGCAGACTGCCGACAATCGACGTTGGTGGGCGCTGACGGCGCTGGTCATGCCGGTGCTGCTGATCTCGATGGACGCAACGGTGCTCGGCTTCGCAGTACCGGTGTTGTCCGAGACCCTCGAGCCGACCAGCTCCCAACTGCTGTGGATCGTCGACATCTACTCGTTCGTGCTCGCCGGGCTGCTTGTCACGATGGGCGTGGTCGGCGACCGGATCGGGCGACGGCGCCTGTTGATGGTCGGTGCGGCCGGCTTCACCGGAGCGTCGCTCATCGCGGCGTTCTCGACAAGCGCCGAGATGTTGATCGTCGCCAGGGTGCTACTCGGGTTCGCCGGGTCCACCCTGATGCCCTCGACGCTGTCGCTGATCCGCAACATCTTCCCCGACGACCGCGAACGCCAGAGTGCCATCGCGGTGTGGGCAACAGCGTTCGCCGTGGGCACCACGATCGGTCCCATCCTGGGTGGGTTCCTGCTGGAGCATTTCTGGTGGGGCTCGATCTTCGTGGTGAACGTGCCGGTCACCCTCGCCCTAATCGTGCTCGCTCCCAGACTCATCGACGAGTCCCGCGACCCCCATCCCGGGAGGTTCGACCTGCTGAGCGCCGCGCTGTCGATGGCGGCCATGTTCCCCACCATCTATGCGGTGAAGGCCTTCGCTGAGCACGGCGCGTCCGTTGCCGCGGGAGCGGCGCTCGTGCTGGGCATCGTCGCCGGGGTCGCGTTCGTGAAACGCCAGGGTCGCCTGGCGCATCCCATGATCGACATCGGGCTGTTCCGGCTCCCCGGTTTCCGGATGGCCGTGTCGGGCAACCTTCTGGCCTGCTTCGGGCTGGCAGGGTCGCTGTTCATCATCACCCAGTATCTGCAACTCGTGGTCGGCGTCTCGCCCCTGGTCGCCGGGGTCGCCCTGCTGCCCACGTCGGTGGTCGCCGCGATGGCGATGCTCGCATCACCGGCCGCGGCCCGTCGCTTCGGATCCTTCACCGTCGTCGCCACCGGGCTTGCCGCCGGCGCGGTCGGGTTTGCACTCATGACCCAGTTGCACCTGGGATCTTCGATGTTCCTGGCGATCGTCGCGATATCGGTGTTGAACGCCGGGCTGAGCGCGGCGATGACCGTCGCGGTCGACGGGATCCTGGCCGCGGTACCGGCCGAACGCGCCGGGTCGGGCGCTGCGGTCTCGGAAACGGCGAACGAACTCGGCATCGCACTGGGCACCGCAATTCTCGGGAGCGTCATGACCGCGGTGTACCGACCCCGGATCGATCTGCTCGGTGCACCCGCCGCGTCTCTCGATGTCGCTCGGGAATCACTCGGCGCGGCAATCGTCGCATCTCAAGGTCTCCCCGATCAGGTCGCGCACGCGCTCGCCGGCGGGGCACAGACGGCGTTTCTGGATGGCGCCCACGCGGCAAGTGTCGTCGCTGCGGTCGCGCTCACCGGTGCGGCGATCTGGGCGACGAGCCGTGCCCGGGCAGAACGTCGAAACCCTGAGGATGTCTGAAATGGCCCGGCCGTCGAACCGTGAGGTGATTCTCGATGCCTTCGAGGAGATCCTGA
>DASSYG010000177.1:0-4948 GCA_035703405.1 Acidimicrobiales bacterium
CTCGGCGGTTCCCAGATCGGCACGCGACGCCACCAGGATCACGTTTGCGATCCGTTCGCTCGCTTCGTCGAGAAATTCCAGTTCGGATCGGGTGACGGGTTCGACTGCGGAGACCACGAACACCAGTGCATCGGCTCTCAGCAGGGAGGCCATCGTGATGTCGCGGTGCCCGCGCGTCATGCCGCCGACACCGGGGGTGTCGATCAACGTGAGCCCACGTTCGAGCAATGGATGGTCGATGAGCACTTCGGCTCCGGTGACCGCCGATGCGGAACCGTCCGAGCCGCCGACCACGACGTGACGCGCGAGATCGCCGGCGTCGATCTCGTCACTGCGGGACTCGCCGGTCTCCAGGTCGACGCGTGTCACCCGCGTGGACGGAGGTCGACCGAATCCGACGGCGACGTGCACCGCTGTGGTCACGTCCACGTCGACCGGAAGAAGACCGGGCCGGTCCACGAGGTCGCTCACCAGGCTCGACTTGCCCCGGTTGATGTCACCGGCGACCACGACCTCGGTCATGGTGGCGTCCCAACGACCCGCCTCCGCAGCGAGGCGCTCGGTCGACGACGCGTCGCCGGCCGACGCGAAGTAGGCGTGGACACGGTTGGCGTGGCGCAGGACTTCCTGGCTCAGAGGAGACGGCGTCGACCCGGTCATCGCGTCGCCGCCTGTTCGGCCTGCCAGATCATCTCATAGGCCGTCTTGACCGCTCGGGCCCGCTGTGCATCGGCAGGCCGTCGACGGGGATCGTTCGACCAGCTACCCCAGCGTGACGCCGCCGCGAGCGCGCCGGCGGACACCTCGGTCCGGTCGGCGGCGCCGACCCGACGCATCGGATCCGTGTTCGACGCCAGTCGCTCGAGGTCGGCCATGAGCACGTCGGGCAGCCGGAACTCGCCGGTCGTCGCTTCCTGCAGTGCGTCGGCCACTCGCAGATCGTGCAGGGTCGGATCGAACTCGATGCGATCCAGCGGAGACCGGAGTCGGTGCAGGGCGACCTGTTCGTCGCCGTCAGCGTTCCTGGCATAGGAGATCCGGCGGAGGTCACACAACGCCGTGTG
Source organism: Acidimicrobiales bacterium (assembly GCA_035703405.1). Taxonomy (GTDB): domain Bacteria; phylum Actinomycetota; class Acidimicrobiia; order Acidimicrobiales; family Iamiaceae; genus JAFDWI01. The sequence continues at coordinate 1,065 of DASSYG010000177.1, forward strand.
GCACTTGAGCAGCGTCGCCCGGGCGCCGAGCTGGTCGATCACCTGCCGCCGCAGCGGCTCGAATCCGGACGATGTGGCGAGGAGGCGACCCAGTGCGACGGCTCCGGTCGTGCCGTCGTCGATCGCCGCGAGCACGTGGCCGAGCCCGAAGAGCCCCAACAACTCGAACAGCTGTTGCCGCGTCGTCCGGGAGATGTCGGCACCATCGTGAGCGATGAAGGCGTCGGGAGTCATCAACAGGTCTTCCCGGTCGAGATCGTCGCCGCAGGCGGCGAGGTCCCGAAGTGCCCGCGCCTCTTGCTCACCGAGGCTCGCACACGCCGCCGTCTCGGCGAGCAGGCCGATGACCGGCCACACCGCGGAGATAAGCCCTCTGGCTTCGACCCGGATGCGCTCGGCGATCGGTTGTGCCGCGGCCACCGGATCTCCACTGCGGCTGAGCTGGTCGATCTTGGACAGGACGGCGACGGCGTTGAAGGCGGACAGTCCCGTTCCCGAGTACAGGTCGCGGAACCCGCCCAAGATCCGGGCATCGGCCTCGCGCAGATGGGGCATCAAGAACACGAGTGCGTCGGCCCGGCCGATCGCGGTGGCGGTGTCCCGTGCGGCGACGCCGTCGGTGCCGAGCCCGAGAAACGCTTCGGTCCGTTCCTGGTTCTCGGTGGTCACGGTGTCGAGGCCAGGCGTGTCGATGATCGACAGATGCTCGAGCCCGCGATTCGAAAGGTGGACCACCACTTCGCGCACCGACTCGGGCGGGACGCCGAGTTCGGTCGGGATACTGCCGTTCTGCAGCGCCAGACCACGGACGGCCCCGTCGCGCAGGACCACCTCGGCGCGTTCGTGGTGGTCATAGGTGAACCGGGTGATCACCCGGGTACATTCGCCGGCGTCCACCGCGGCGATCTTCTGGCCGAGCAGCGCATTGACGAGTGTCGACGTCCCCGAGGAGACCCCACCGGCGACGGTGACCTGCAACGGACGCTCGAGATTGACGCGGACGGCTTGCACGCAAGCCCGGGCGTCGCCCTGGGGGAGTGCGCCGATGGTCTGGTCACACAATTCGAGAAGTTCGTCGACGATCGTCATGAGTGTTCCCATCGTGGGTCATCGGTGGTGCCGCCTTCCGAGCCGCCGTCGCCGTGCGAGTTTGAGCCGTTCGTGAGTCGCCCCACCGGTACCCTCCCCGATGCCGAACCCAGACGACGAGGTCCGAGATGTCCGACACCGATCTTCCCCAGCCCATCTATCCTCCGGGAAGTGGTGCAGCGACACCATCGACCGGAGCCGCACCACCTCCCGCGGGATTGGGCGGTGGCTACGGCGGTCCACCCGGTCCGGGTGGGGCCACCGGTTACGGGAGCGGCTCCGCCGGCGGCGGTGGTATGAACCCGAAGGTCCTGATCGCCATCGGTGCCGCCGTTGTGGTGATCATCGCCGGTGTCGTGTTCGCCATGACCCGAGGAGGCGACGATGGCAGTGGCAAAGCCGGTGAAACGTCCACCACCCTGGAACGGTCGTCCGCGTCGACCGCGCGAGACGGCGCCATCGGCGACCCCAAGAGCACGACCAGACCACCTGCCACCGATCCGGTCGACACGGCTGCGGACCTGCGGGGGCGCGCCGAGTCCGTCGCCGCGCTCCAGCTCGATTCCGCCGGTCCGGAGACGGTTGCCTGCATGGCCGATGGATTCGAGGCGAGCCCGACCATGCTCGACACCATCGAGCCGATGGACGACGCGGTGTCGTTCACCGATCCGTCGATGGCAGACGAGTTCGCCCGGATCGTCGTCTCGTGCGCGACCTACGACGAACTCCTGGCCGAGTTCGAGAGCCTGCTGATCACCGAAGGTGTCCTGGAGCCCCAGCTCAGCTGCGTCGTGGGCAACATGTCGAGCTTCGGTGCGCCACAGTGGCAGGACTTTCTCGCGACCGTGTTGCAACCCGCCGAAGCCTCCTATGCCGAACAACTTTTCGCCGATCTCGCCGTGTGCTGATCAGTCTTTCACTGCTGCGGCGGCGGGAGCCGGCAGCGGGGTCGTGATCGTGCGGATCGCCACGCTCGACCAGAACTGACGGGCGCCGGCCACGACGGTGTCGACGAACCGGGCGACCGTGTCGTCGTCGACGCCGGGCGAAGCCGGCAGGAGTCCCTCGACGAGCAGGTGACCGATCGCGTTGTCGTTGTCGCCGCGAGCGGCGAGCACCGCATGGGGCAGGGGGCTGGAGCGGTTCCAGCGGTTGAGCAGCAGCAGCGCCTTGGGCCAGTCGGCCTGGGCGACGGTGCGGCGGGTCTTGACCCGGGCAAGGATGCCTCGCGACGCCGGAGTCGACGCCAGCGCGAGTTGCAGGGTCTCGGTGCTCTCGCCGCCGGGGATGAAGATCGTGAAGCGTCCGTCACCTTCGGTGACGGCATCGGCGCCACGAGCGGTGAAGTAGGCCTCGATGGCCTTGACTCCGTCACGAGCGAGCTGGTCGGCGGTGATGGGGGTCGTCATGGGAGGTCGTTCTCCTGAGTGAAGTGCAGGCCGGGCCTGCGAATGGATTCGGGTGGGTGAACAGGTGCGGTCGGAGCGTGTGTCGGTCACCAGTCGGTGGTACTCCATGCGTCGCTCGAGGCGTCCCAGGCGTCGTCCGCCGTGGCACCCCAGTCGAGGGACTGCTGGTTCCAGTCGTAGGCCGCCATGTCGTCGCCGGCGATGGAGGCATCGACTGAGTTGTTCCAGGCATCCCAGGAGAGGTCCTCGGCAGCGTTGTACTCGTCCATCCAGAACTGGGAGTCATCCGCAGCGGCGCTCCAATCGGTGGGGTCCGCGTAGCTGCTGGAGTAGTCCTCGGTGATCGTGTCGATGAACGCCTCGTGGGCGGCGTCGCCCGCGGTCGGGTCCCACGTGCTCATCGGGTCATACGTGCTGGTGGTGTCGAAGCCGCTGGTCGTGTCGTACGCGCCGGACGTGTCGTAGGTGCCGTCGCCGAAGACGCCCTGATCGCCGTACGCAGAGGACAGGTCGTCCCAGGTTCCATACGCGTCGGGCGTGGCGAGGAAGTCGCCGGTCGAGTCGTAGTACGAACCCGTGTCCCAGTAGCCGGCGCCCGGGTCGTAGGAGTCGTAGTAGGACCCGGCGTCCGAAACGAGAAAGTCCGATCCGGGCAGCGTGAAGGGATCCTCGAAGGTCGCGTAGCCGTCGGTGGTCCAGTCCGTCGGCGCGGCCATCGGGTCATAGGACTCGCACATGCACCAGTCCTGGGTCGGGAGCATGAACGGGTCCGTGTAGCCGGCGTCGACCTCATAGGGCAGCAGGACCGGCATCGACATGTCGGTGATCTCGATCGTGACGTCGATGTCGATGCTGATCTCGGTGTAGCTCTGCCACGATTCTGACCCGGTGTCACCCGTGTCGAAGGGGCCGAGCGACGAAGCGTCGTCGGGCACGAGATCGCCGTCGAGTTCAGCCCAGAACGCGTCGAGTGATGTCTCGCTCAACAGGCTGATCCCGCCGACGAGGGACGGGTCCGACCCGACCAAGGCCGAGTCGTCGATCTCACCGCCGCTGGCGGCGGCCTGGAACGGTTGGTTGAGTGCGGTCATGAGGTTCCTCCTCGGTGGTTCGGTCCGGTAGGTGGTGGGCAATGACGAGTGAGGTGGCGGTTCGTCCGCGGCGACTCGACGGTCTCGGAGAAGATGCTCGGCGTTGCGGTGAGCGAGCGGGCCGGCCCGTTCGCGATCTGACCGCCGGTGCGACCCCGGTGGAGTTCCAGGCGGATCGCCGCCCACGTCGGGTCCGGAGCGAGTCCCAGGTCGCGGAAGACTCCATCTGCCTCGTCGATCAACTCGGTTGCGCGGCCCCGACGCCCGACCGACACGAGCAATTCGGCGAGGTCCA
>DASSYG010000296.1:0-3408 GCA_035703405.1 Acidimicrobiales bacterium
CACGATGGCCCGAGCCGTGCCCGCCCCCGCCTGATTCTCACTCCGCGACCTCCCACGCCCTCCTGATCGAGATGGGGTCAGTGAGGTGGGGCGACGGTGCCGGTGTCGTGTTCGGGGGGGATCGGGTCGACCCAACCATCCAGATCAGCCGCCAGGTCATCGGCCTCGCGCGGACCGAGCCGCCCCTCGTCGTACAACTCCAGGCGAGGAGGGTTCTCCAAGAGCGGCTCGACGATGCGCCACTGCTCGTCCAGCGCGTCGGTGCGACCGAAGCGGCGGGTCTCGCCGAGAATCGCGTCCTCGAGAAGTCGCTGGTAGGCGTCCTCGCGATGCCCCAGCGCCGTCTCATGAGACACCTCCAGGTCGACCGCCTGGGTCTTCATGGCCTCGCCCGGAGCCTTGGCCAACAGATGCAGCATGATCCCGTCATCGGAACCCAGCATGAACCGAAGGCGGTTGGGTTCGGGAACCTCGGCTCGTTCATCGGTGAACAACAACCGGGGCGGCGACGCGAACGTCACGACCGCTTCGGTCGCGCTCACCCCCAGCCCCTTGCCGGCCCGGATCAGCCATGGCACGCCCGCCCAGCGCCACGAGTCGATCGCGAAGCGCACCGCCAGGAACGTCTCGGTGTCCGATTGCGGGTCGACCCCTTCGACGTCCTTGTAGGAGCGGTACTGACCACGCACGGTCTCGGCCGGATCGAATGCACGCACCTGGCGCAGCAGCTTGAACCGCTCGTCGTGCAGATCGTTCGCATCGGAACCCGCCGGCGGTTCCATCGCCATGAGCGCCACGATCTGCAACAGGTGGTTCTGCACCACGTCACGCAACGCGCCGACACTCTCATAGAACCCGCCCCGCGACCCGACGCCGAACGACTCGGCCATCGTGATCTGCACACTCGAGATGAAGTTGCGATTCCAGACCGGCTCGAGCAGCGAATTCGCGAACCGGAACACCAGCAGGTTCTCGATCGGTTCCTTGCCGAGGAAGTGGTCGATCCGGAAGATCCGGTCCTCGGTGAACACCTCGTGCAGACACCGATTCAGCTCATCGGAGGATTTCCGGTCACGGCCGAACGGCTTCTCGACCACCACCCGGCCTGCCTCGCCCAGGCCGACCCGTCCCAGACCCGCTATCACGTCGTTGAAGAGTTCGGGCGGGATCGCAAGATAGAACAACGGATGGTGGCAATGCTCGAGGCGTCGGGCGAGTTCGTCGAATGTTGCGTCGTTGCGGTAGTCGCCGCTGACATACGACATCTGCGGTGCCAAATGCTCCCAACGCTCGGGCTCGGGAGGATCGCCCGAGGCTCCGACGGCCTCGCGGAATCGTGCCCGCAGGTCGTCGTCGGACCACTTCGACGACGACACCCCGATCACCGGCATGTCGAGGCGTCCCGCGTGGTGGATGGCCCACAGCGCAGGAAAGATCCGTTTGTAGGCGAGATCACCGGTGGCACCGAAGAGCACCACTGCGTCGGCCCGTAGTGGCCCGCTGGGGTTCAGAGTCATGGTCGGACAATCCCTTCTGCAGCATTCCGGGCGACGGCGACCACCTCGTCGATGATCTCGTCGCTGTGGGACAACCCACAGAACGCCACCTCGTACGCGCCCGGCGCCAACGCGACCCCGCCGTCGAGCATCGCATGGAAGAACCGTGCGTAGAGGCCTTCGTCGGTCGCCTTCGCCTCGACGAAGTCACGAGGCGGTGATGCGCCGGCGAAGATGCCGACCAAGTTGCCCGCGGTCGACGCGCACAGGGGCGCGCCGGCGTCTTCGAACGCGCCGGCAAGCCCATCGGTCAATCGCCGAGCGGTTCGCCCCAGGCGCTGGTACGCATCGTCGTCGAGCAGGTCGAGGGCGGCGAGCCCCGCGGCGGTGGCGAGCGGGTTCCCCGACAACGTGCCTGCTTGGTAGACGGGTCCGAGCGGGGCGAGTCGTTCCATGATCTCGGTGCGACCACCGAACGCCCCGACGGGCAACCCACCACCGATCACCTTGCCGAGGGTCACCAGATCAGGGGTCACCCCGGTGAGGGTCGCGGCGCCACCCCGGGCGGCCCGGAACCCGGTGATCACCTCGTCGAAGATCAACAGCGCCCCGACCCGGGCACACTCCGCCGCGAGACCGGCGAGAAATCCGTCGACGGGCGGGACCAGTCCCATGTTGGCCGCGATCGGTTCGACGATGACCGCGGCGACGGACTCGTCAAGCGTCGGCACCTCGTTGTAGGGCAGCACGACGGTCGCCTCGACGGCACCAGCGGGCACGCCGGCCGAACCGGGCACTCCGGCCGCGTCGTCGGCGAGTTGTGCCACCGACGATCCGGCCTCGGCGAGCAACGAATCGGAATGTCCGTGGTAGTTGCCCGCGAATTTCACCAGGCGCTCTCGGCCGGTGAAACCCCGGGCGAGACGAATCGCGCTCATCGTCGCCTCGGTGCCACTGGACACCAGCCGGACCTGGTCGACCCCGGGCATCGCCGCGGAGATCGTCTCGGCGAGGCGCACCTCTCCTTCGGTCGGCGCGCCGTACGAAGTACCCGAGCGAGCGGCGCGGGTGACCGCGTCGACGATCGCCGGGTGCGCGTGGCCGGCGATGATCGCCCCGTAGGACTGGACGAGATCGATGAGGCGCCGTCCCTCGACGTCGGTCACATACGGCCCTTCGGCGGACGCGACGAAATAGGGCGTGCCCCCGACCGACCCGAAGGCCCGGACCGGCGAGTTCACGCCACCGGGGATGACCCGGGCGGCCCGCGCGAACCAGTCGGCGTTGCCAGGATGGGTCATGCGAGCGCCTCGGCGACATGGCCGGCGGCATAGGTGAGGATGACGTCGGCCCCGGCCCGTTTGATCGCACCCAGTTGCTCGAGCATCACCGCGTCACCGTCGATCCAGCCGCGCTGCGCCGCGGCGTGGACCATCGCATACTCCCCGGACACCTGATAGGCGGCGAGGGGCACGTCGACGCTGCGACGAGCTGCGGCGAGCACGTCGAGGTACGCGAGCGCCGGCTTCACCATGATCACGTCCGCGCCCTCGTCGACGTCGGCTCGGATCTCCAGCAGCGATTCGCGGGCGTTGCGCGGATCCTGCTGATAGGCACAACGGTCGCCCCCGTCGGCGATCTCGACGTCGACCGCGTCGCGGAACGGGCCGTACAGCGCGGAGGCGTACTTGGCCGCGTACGCCATGATCGCGACGTCGACGTGGCCGGCACCGTCCAACGCGGTGCGGATCGCCGCGACCTGGCCGTCCATCATCCCCGACGGCGCGACCACGTGCGCCCCGGCAGCGGCCTGGGCGAGTGCGACCGAGGCGTACCGCTCCAGCGTCGCGTCGTTCGCCACCCCACCGCTGTCGTCGAGTAGCCCGCAGTGGCCGTGGTCGGTGTACTCGTC
>DASSYG010000412.1:0-10219 GCA_035703405.1 Acidimicrobiales bacterium
CGGGCCCGGGCCGATCCAGCACGCCTCCACGAGTGCGACCGACGGGCGCGCACCGATCACCGCGGCGACCTCCACGAGCGACCCCTGATCTCCGGGCAGTGCTGCCACCCGATTGTGGACCCACGCCCGGACCTGTTCGGGGATCGCCTCGATCGCGAGACGTCTGCGGCGGTTGGCGTCGCGCACGACCTCGGTCAGGTAGTAGGGCAGTCCGCCCGTGCGCTGGCACAACAGATTCGACAAGGCACTGGCGTCGACCGACCGACCGACGATCTCTGCCAGATCGTCGACAAGTGGCCCCAGGTCATCGACCGTGAGGGTCTCGAGCGCGATCACCTGAGTCGGTGCGGCACGCAACAACTCGGTGACCACACCGGGTTGGTCGATCTCCTCACGGGCCGTGGCCACCACGAACAGGGGCATCTTCGGCGTCTCCAGGAGACGCTGCACCAACGCGATCGAGTCGCCCGACGCCCACTGCAGATCGTCGACGACCAGCACCAGCGTGCCTGCCGCGCACAGCTCTTCGACCGTGTCCACGACCGCTTGGATGGCACGGGCGCGACGTTCGCGGGTTCCGTGGGCGTTCGACGAGGGACCGTGGTCGACCAGGGTGTCGAGCGCTCCGGCCATCGACTTCCGGGCTGTCCCGACCGCATGGTCCTGGCCGAGAAGTCCGCGGAAAGCGTCGACGAAGGGTTCGAAGGGTTCGCCGACCTCGGCACGGCAGCGACCCCACAGCGCACGCCCCGGACCGCGGGCCAGAAACTCCTCGACCAGCCTGCTCTTGCCGATGCCGGTCGGCCCCTGAACGACCACCAGGCCCGGCGTGCCGGTCGCCACGACCCGGTCGAAGGCGTCACCGAGCGCAGCGAGCTCGGTCCGTCGACCCAGAAACCGCTCGCCGACCGCGATCGATGCGGGCGGCGGGGTGACCGGCTCGGGAGGCTTCGCACGGACGATCAGCTCCGCGATGTGCCGGGACGGTTCGGCGCCGAGCTCCTGTTCGAGCACGTTGATCAAGTCGGCATGCGCCTTCTTGGCGGCGGCCCGTCGGCCGGCGGCGAGGTTCGCGCTGATCAACAACTCATGAGCGACTTCGTCGAGGCGGTCCCGGGCGACGAGTTCGCTCGCTGCGGCGATGGCGTCGGTGTTCCGACCGATTCCGAGCTGGGCCCGGACTTCGAGGCGACGAGCCTGGCGCTCAAAGGTCTCCGCGCGCAGATGCAATCGGCGTGGCCAGTCACCCTCGGCGATGATCGCCACCGGCCTGGCGAGCAGCGACAACGCCTGTCCGACGAGTTCGAAGGCGGTATCGGCCTGAGCGGCGTCGAGCGCCTCTCCAGCACGGCCGACGAGTTCCTCGGCCTCGGCGAGGTCGGTGTGGGAGCCGTCGGGGAGCTCCAGGCGGATCAGTCCGCCATTCGACACCAGTGAGCCTGGCGCGAACCCGACCGATTCGAGCACGCCCCGGGCTTTGGTGACCACGCCACGCACCGCGCCGGTCCAATGTTCGGGGAGGTTCCATTCACCCCACAGCAGTTCGGCCAGTTCTTCGCGTCGAACCGGACGCGCCTCGTCCCACAACATTGCCAGGACGGCGGCGACCTGAGGACGCGCGATCTCGACGTGTGCGCCCGATGGCCCATGCACGACCGTGCCTCCCAGCACTTCGAGCCTGGCCCCTCCTCCGGAGGTCATGGTTCGACACTAGTCGTGGTTGTCCATGCGTTTCGCCCGGTCGGGTCACGGCGAACGAAGCGGATGCACGACCTACGCACGATCGGGGGCCCCCGATCTGTCGGGTCAGATCTGTCGGGTCAGATCTGTCAGGCCGGTGGCGTGAGCACGCCGCCGACCAGCGTCCATCCCGTCGGCAACGCTGCCGGGGTTCCCCGGACACCGCTCGAGACGACGCCGGTGAGCGTCGCTCGCGCCAGGTTCGCGTTCTGGATGTCGGTCGTGGTGAAATCGGCACCGGTGAAGTCGACGTTCATGAACGTCGACTGGCCCAGGTTCGCGTAGCTGACATCCGCTCCGGAGAAGTCGGTTCCGACAAAGGTCATGCCGAACAACCCGACGCCGTGCAGGTTCGCATTCTGAAGACTCGCCCCGTTCAGATCGGCGTTGAGAAGGTGCTTCCCCACGAAGTTCACTCCGTCGAGCGGACAGTTCCGTAGGTCGGCGCCGATCAGGCTCCCTTCGCCCGACTCGGCAGCGGCACAATCCGAGCCAGGAAGGGCGACCTCGCCCACCGACTCGTCGGCACCGACGCCAAGGGACACCGTCGTGCCCTGGGCCAGATCCACCTTGTTCTGTTGGCCGTAGACGAGCGCCGAATGGGCGCCGGTGGGGTCGTAGAACGTGACCTTGTAGTCGGTCGCGGACAAACCGTGAAGCGTGAACGTCCCATCGGCCGCGGTGCGCGCGACGAGCGCGGCATGCCCGGTAGCGGCAACAGACGCGACCACCCAGACGCCGCCGACCGGGCTGACGCCGTCGGTGACGGCACCCGAGATCGTGGACTCGGCTTTGGGATAGTGGTCGAAGTCGGGCCGCTCGATCCCGCTGCGTACGGCTGGAAGCGGGGTCGCATCAGCAAGGCTGTACTCCGAGCCGTTGCCCGAGCCTGCCCATATCGTCGTCCACCCGTCCTTTGCGAAGCCGAGCTGATAGTCCTGAGCGGGAACATCCGTGAACTCGACGTGCCCGTCCGCTCCGGTGGTGACGGTTGCGACGACCTTTGCGGAGGGAACCGCATACAGGGTTGCGGTGAATCCCGCAAGTGGGGTGGCTCGTTGGTACAGGTATGCACCGACGTGACCGCGAGGCATGGCGTAGGACTCGCTCAGATCGTTCATCGACGCGTCGGAAACCGTCACCACCTCGGCACCCGAGCGCTCCGTGGCCGCGTCCGTGGCCGATCCGTTGTACCAGCGCGCATTGTCCGACCCCGGAATCTCCCCCCACATCGGGTCCACGAAGGTTGGCGAACCGAACATCACCACATAGTCACCGGCGGGCAACTGATCGTGGGGGAACCACACGGTGCCGTTCATGTCGGTGATCCCGTTCGCCGTGGCAGGAGCCCCAGCATCCGACGCCGGGAACGCCGACACCGTCACGTGCGCCGCCGGAGCATTCGACGACGCTGTGTCGCTCAAGGTCAACTTCAATGCGGTGTCGGCCGGCGATGGTTGACACGCCGACAACCCGAACACCCCCAACAGCATCAATGCGGCCGCGACGACGCCGAAACGTCGTCTGGGTTCCGCTCGCCGCTTGTCCGCGCGCGTCGCAGTCGCCTTCATCGTGGGTCTCCTGGGTCGATTCGGTCGATGTGGCCCCAGCGTGCGCCATCGCCCGGGCGGCCGCGTCAGTAGTCCACTACTGAATCTTCGACCCGCCCGGGCAGCAGCGTGCCAAGTTCGCTGCGCCGGTCCACCCCGAGCTTCGCAAACACCCGGTAGAGGTGCGATTCGACCGTGCGAACCGACACCGACAGTTCGGTGGCGATGTCTCGGTTGGGATTCCCGCGAGCCGCCAACTCGGCCACTTCGCGCTCGCGCCGACTCAACACCGGAACCTCGTCGAGGCCGCCGAGTGCCGGAGTGAACGATCCTTCGCATGCCTCGACGAGCACCCGACTTCGGGCCGCGGCCCGAACCGCTCCGGCGTGGACCCCGGCTGCGCGGTGAGCACGGGAAGCCTGTGCCGCGATCTCTGCCGCGCGCAGCGTGAGACCGAGCCCGGCGAACGATTCGGCGACCGCCTCCAGCGAAGCGGCGTCACCCAGCGACAGTGCTCGCACATGGGTGACACAGAAGCCGGGAAAGTCGCACTCGGTCGTCGCGGCCAGCGCCTCCATCGGCTCGACCAGCGGCGCGGCGTCCGCACCCAGCACCGCTGCCAGGTGCAGAGCGCGGACTCCGAACATGACGTTCCCGTCGAAGCCGGCGGCCGCGTCCAGCATGATCTGTGGCGCCATCGACGTGCGACCCTCGACCATCGCGACACAAGCGTCGGCCCAGGCGAAATCGAGCGCGGAGCGCACGCCGCCCAGTGCATCGCGGTCACGGTTGCAGCTTTCCAGCGCCTCGCGTGCTTCGCGGGCCCGGCCGAGCAGCGCCTCGCACTGTGCGAGCATCGCCAGCGCCCAGACCCTCCCCCCACCCGGGTCGAAGCCCCGGTAGGCATGAAGCGCATCGAGCAAAGACCGACGCGCCGAGATGGGTCGACCTTGCCCGAGCCGGACAGCCGCCAACACGACGTTCACCAACCCGCGGGCCTCGTCGTCGGCACTCGTCCGCATACCCTCGACGGCCCCCTCGACGATCGCCGCGGCCTCGGTCATACGGCCTTCCTGCGACAGACACAGCACCTCTTGCATCCCGGCCCAGATCGCGCCGATCCGCACCTCGCGTCGCCCGGTTGCCGCCAGTGCACGCAGTTCGCCGTGAAGCACCCGGGCGCTGCGTGTTCTGCCCTGATAGGCGAGTGCCTCGCCAGTGGTCTGAAGCGCATGGAGCCGCGCCAGGTCCGGCCCGTCCTGTCGTTTCCACACCGGTTCGCCGAGAGCGATGACCTCGTCGAATCGGCCCCGGTGCACCAGGATCCGCGCCCGGTATGCCGCCGAGAGATCCTCGAGCGCCGCACGGTGATCGCGATCGAAGGATCTGCCTGCGGCGGCGAACCGCTCCAGCATCGCCAGCGCGTCGTCGCTGCGACCCAGCGCCATGTGCAACGCATTGAAGCGCGCATCCACATACCGCCGATGCAATTCGGGCGAGTCGGCCGCGAGGATCGCTTCTTCGGCATCTGCGAGCACGTCGGCCGCACCGGCAGCGTCGCCTGAAGCGTTGGCGGCACGAGCACGCGCCACGGCCGCCAACGGCCCGGCGCCCGCGTCGAAGGCCTGTCGGGCCAGTTGGGCTCCCAAGGCGAAGTCGAACGTGTCGTTCGCGATCACCGCAGACCTCGCGAGGTCGTCCGGTGACACCTTGCGGCCTGCTTCGAGGCGTCGACGGGTGAGCAGCAGTCGCTTCTGGTCACTGTCGGCTCCGGTGGCGGCGAGTCCGTCCGCGAGGTCGCCGGCGAGTCGCCGGCGTTCGAAATAGCCCAGGCCGTTCAGCACCATCTCGCCATAGAGGGGATGCGTCGGCGCACACGTCGTGTTGCCATCCGATCCGGAAACCCGGATGAGTCCGGCCCGTTCCGCCGTCGACAACCCATCCGCACCGCCCACCGCCGTCGCAACCTCGACCTCCAGCGGTTCACCCAATGCGACGATCGCAAGGGCACGCCGGGCGTCGTCGTCGAGTCCGGACAACCGGGCCTCGACGGCGTCGACGAGCCGCGGGGTCTGGGGTACCTCGCCGTTCCAACGCCAAACGCCGCCGACCCTCCGCAGCGTCCCGGACTCCTGTGCCGCGCTGAGTACTTCGTGTACGAACAGGGCATTGCCGGCACAGGTCTCGGTGAGCAGTTGCAGGGCCCGTCCGCCGACCGGACCATCGAGGACGCTGGTGATCAACGCTTCGGAGTCTGCGCGCGAGAACGGCTGGAGGTCGATCCGCCGGGCGAGGCCGTCACGCCACAACGCGCTCACCGGGTCGGGACATGGCTCGCCGCGACGGATCGCCGCGACCACCGTCGCCGACGCGGTGACGGCCAAGTGCAATATGAGCGCCGCGCTCGGCCCGTCCAACAGGTGCGCATCATCGATCGTGAGTACCGGACGACTCGGGGCGTGTGCGGCCAACTCGGCGGCGACGGCGCCGTACCAGGACGCCGCGTCGGGGTGGTCTGCCAGCAACGTGCCGGGAGCCAGGTGCGACAGGGCGCCGTACGGCGTCAGCGCGGCGGCCCGGGTACCGATGATCCACGAGCTGTGATCCCCGGCCACGCGACGAGCCTCGGCGAGCAGTCGGGTCTTACCGACCCCGGCGGGCCCGACGATCACCACGCCTCCGGGTTCGTCGTCTGCGGCGTCGGCTCGTTCGAGTTCCGCGACGATGATGTCGAGTTCTTCCGCGCGCGCGAGAAAAGGCCATGCCTCCCCACCGACGTTGCCCGGAACCACGTCTTCGAACCTACCCGAAGTGGCAGGCCCGGCTTCTGAGATGTCTGCAGGTGGGCTCAGTCGGTGTCGCCCGGGTGACGCAGACGTGCCAGTTTCGCTTCGGCCACCTCCACCAGGATCGCCACTCCCTCGACGGGTATGCCCGTGGCGGTTCCGATCGTCGCGTCGCCGTGGCCGGCGCGCCGCAGGCGCAGCGCCACGGCCATCATCGCCGGCAGTTCGTCGAGGACGTCCTCGTCATCTTCCATCACGCGGCGACCGTAGAGACCGGGTCGACGCGCCGCGTCAGTGGTCGACCACTGGTTTTCGACTCGCATGAAGCCATCCACGACCCGGTGAGTGGCGCCGACCAGACTTGGGCCATGGCAAACGAAGAGTCCGTCATGCCAACTCCGGGGTGGAAACCCTTCACGTTGGCCGACCCCGACGCGCGCGAACTCGGCGACGACATCGTCTTCGGTGCCGCGATACCCGGCGAAGTCGAGTTGCGCCTCATCGGCGACCTGGAGGGTCGACGCGTGCTCGACCTGGGATGCGGAGCGGGTCACAACGCGATCCGGATGGCACAGCGCGGGGCGCGGGTCATCGCCGTCGATCCGTCCGCCGAGCAGATCGCCCATGCCCGCGCGGCCGCGGACGCCGCGGGCGTGAAGGTCGAGCTGCACACTGGAGAACTCGCGGACCTCGCGTTTCTCCGTGCGGACGGCATCGATCTGGCACTGTCGGCCTACGGGTTCGTCGGCGTCGACGACGTGGCCCGGCTGATCCGCCAGGTTCATCGGGTGCTGCGCCAGGAAGCGCCGTTGATCATCTCGTTGCCGCACCCGGCGTTGCGCCTCATCCATCCGGCCGCGGCGCAGCCGCTGCACATCCGCCGCTCGTGGTTCGAGGCGTCGCCGACGGTCGCGGAGCTGTTCACGATGCTGAGTCGCAACAACTACCGGGTCGACGTGATGGCCGAACCGGCCGCGTCGATGGATCATCCACCCAAGTCGGGCTGGGCCGACGTGCTGCGCTACGTGCCTCCGACGATGATCATGCGGGCGCGCAAACAGGGGTTGTGAGCGTGAGCGCGGCCGCCGGGTCAGCCGCGCTTGCGTGACTCCCACCAGGCATCGAGCCGAGCGTAAGCGGCTTCTTCGCCGAGTGGTCCGTCGTCGAGGCGGGCCTCGAGGAGCATCTTCAGGGCGTCGCCCACGTCACGACCCGGTGAGATGCCCAGGTGCGCCATGATCTGATCACCGTCCAGGTCGGGCCGGATCGACGCGAGTTCCTCGGCGGCTTCCAGTTCGGCGATACGGGCCTCGAGCTCGTCCATGCGCCGCGCGAGGCGTTCGGCCTTGCGTTGATTGCGGGTCGTCACGTCGCACCGGGTCAACTCGATCAGGTCTTCGAGTTCATCGCCGGCGTCGCGTACGAACCGGCGCACCGCAGAGTCGGTCCAGCCCATGCCATAGGTGTGGAAGCGCAGGTGGAGGAACACCAGCTTGCGCACCCGTTCGATGTCGTCGTTGCCGTAGCGAAGTGCTTTCATGCGCGCCTTGGCCAGGCGCGCCCCGACCACCTCGTGGTGGTGAAAGCTGACCCCGTTGGCGCCGAAGTCCCGGGTGGCGGGTTTGCCGATGTCGTGCAACAGTGCGGCCAGACGCAGCAGGCGTCGGGGACCGGTCTTTTGCACCACGGCGATCGTGTGGGCCAGCACGTCTTTGTGCCGGTGGATCGGGTCCTGTTCGAGCCGCAGGCCTCGGAGTTCGGGTAGGAACTCATCCGCCAGTCCGGTGTCGACGAGAAACCACAGCCCGGGGCCGGGGTCTTCGACGACCAACAACTTGTCGAGCTCGTCACGGATGCGCTCCGCGGACACCACCGAGAGACGGTCTGCCATCGCGGTCGCCGCAGTCACCAGGGCTTCGTCGGGCGCGAGGTGGTGGCCGGCGATGAACCGGGCGGCACGCATCATCCGGAGTGGGTCGTCCGAGAACGATTCCTCCGGCGACAACGGCGTGCGAAGACGGCGGGCGGCCAGGTCGGCGGCACCCTCGTAGGGATCGATGAGTTCAGGGTCGGGCAATGCGATCGCCATCGCGTTGACCGTGAAGTCTCGACGTGCCAGGTCGTCGGTGATCTCGCTCGAGAAGACCACCTCGGGTTTGCGCGAGTCGGGACGGTAGGCCTCGCCGCGGTGCGTGGTGATCTCGATGCTGCGACCGGCGATCTTCGCGCCGATCGTGCCGAAGCGTTCCCCCTGAGTCCACAGCGCCGTGGCCAGGCCGTCGAGGAGTGCCTTGGTTACCTGCGGTTCGGCGTCGGTCGTGAAGTCCAGATCGACCCTCTCGGGGTCGCCGAGGTCGCGACCGCTGAGCAGGTCGCGGACCACGCCGCCGACCAGGTACAGCCGGTGGCCCGATTCGGCGAAGCGCGCCCCGAGGGGCGCGACCTCGTCGAGCACCGGGCGAAAGCGTGCGGGAATCACGACGAGCAAGGGTACCGGCCTGCACGTGGGTACCTACGAGTCGAACCCCAGGTCGCTCAGACGGGTGACCGCCTCGTCACTGGTTCGGTAGGCGATCGAGTGAACGGGCACTGAGGCCGCCAGGGTGACGAGGGTCTCCAGGCCCGACGAGCCCACGTAGCGCAGGTTGAGGGCATTGCCCACCAACGTCACCAGTGCGGCGTCGAAATCGAGCAACTCCCGTGACGGCGAACCTTCGGGTCCGACATAGCTCGGGACGACGATCGCGGTCGGCGACGGGCAGGGGTCGGTGACCGGGATCGCCCCCGACGCGACCAGGTCGAGGCCGACGTCACCGGCCAGGGCGAGGTCGAGTCCGAGCACGGCACAGCTCGCCTCGTCCAGACCGAGCGGCTTGGCGCAGGGCGCCACGGCGAGATCGTCGGCTCGGATCGTGACGGATTCGTCGCCCAGATACGCCCACCCGTGTTGGACGAGCACGCCGGCCAACGTCGATTTCCCACTCGAGGGAGCCGCGGGGAACACCACCACCTCTCCGCGGGGTGAGCGTAGGGCCGCCGCGTGCAGCACGATGTCGGTGGTGGTGCGGGCGACAAAATCATTGACGACCATCACGAGCCGACCGACGAGTTCGTCGCGGTCGGCGAAGCACCATTCGGTGTCGGTGACGAGGCGGATCGTCCCGTCGGCTTCGGGCACGAGATGGAAGTCTGCGGTGGGCTCGTCGCTCGAGGCCAGCCCCAGCAGGTCGTCGACCATGTCGACGAGGGCGGGGGCGCTGCTGCGGAACCGGATGCGGTGCACCCCGGCCGACTGGGTGGCCGCGCCCTCTCCGTCGTCGAGTGGCGTGACCGGCGCGTCCGGAAGGTGGATCCGGGGTGAAGGGTCGGATCGGCCGATGAAGCCGGCGGTATGAAACTCGGCGAGCGCATCATCGACCTCGTCGCAGAGTTGGGCGATCGGTACACCTGCGTCGACCGACCACGCGTCGAGCAGTCGAGTTCGATCGGACCGATCAGCACAGGCCGCTAGCAGCGCGGCGCCGCTCGCGTTCAGCAACGACAACTGCTCGCTGACGAGGTCGTAGACGACTCCTCCTCGCGGACTGGCCGCGCCCAGCACCCCCGGAGACAGGCCGGGGAAGGTGTCGGTCACCTCAATCAGTGCAAAGTCAGTGTGACCCAACCGGTGCCACCGTTTCCGCCTGGATTGCCGCCCTTGGAGCCGCCGGATGCGCCGCCGGCCGTGGTGGCCGAAACGGCCGCGTAGCTCGACCCTGACCCGCCGCCGCCGGCGCCGAATGCCGCGGAACCGCCCGCACCGGCGCCTCCCCTGGAGCCGCCACCGCCGCCACCGCCACCGTAAAGCGTCGACGATCCACCGTTGCTGCCCGTACCGGCGGACTGGTTGCCGCCTGCCCCGCCACCGCTGCCCCCGAAGAAGCCTCCACCGTTCCCCGCTTGGCCACCGCCGCCTTGCGTGCCGCCGGCGCCACCATAGGACCCGGCGATACCGCCACCGCCACCGCCACCGCCACCGGCGTTCACCACCACGGTTCCATTGGCGGCGATGGTCGTCCCGCCGCCTCCGCCACCGCCGGCGTCGATGTTGTCGCCGCCTCTGCCACCGTTTCCGCCGGTGTTGTTCGATCCCCCGGCTCCGCC
>DASSYG010000054.1:0-10214 GCA_035703405.1 Acidimicrobiales bacterium
CGACGGGGTAGCGCGCCTCGGGCGACCGGTCGTATTCCACGAAGACGAGGGCCGCTCCGGTGCCCACGCAGAGCTCACGGACCAGTCGGTCGTGGGTGCCACTGTTGCCGAGGATCCAACCCCCTCCGTGGACGTAGAGAATCACCGGGAGCGGCGCCCGGGCGTCGATCGGTCGGAGTACCCGTACCCGGACGTCCCCGACGTCGGCGGGCAGCGTGTGCCACTGCTCGTCGACGTCGGGCAGGTCGGTCGCGGCGGACTGGACGTCGTCGAGGAGCGCTCGTGCGCCTTCGACGCCGCGTTCGGAGAGCAGGGGTGGGGTCGCGGCTGCTCGTGCGAACGCTTCTGCTTCGGGTTCGAGAACTGGTGGGAACATGGCTCCTCCATTGGTCGTGGACAGGGCTCTAGACCGGAGACGTCGCCCCGCTGTGACCGGTGGACCGGGGCGCGTCGGCGAGAGACGGCCGACGCCGCTGGCCGGTCACATTCCGCTTGCCCGTCCGGTCGATGGGGTGATCGTCGGACCGTAGGGGTCGACGCGAACTCACGAGGAGACCCATCATGAAAGTCGTCGTCATCGGAGGTACCGGGCTCATCGGCTCGAAGGTCGTCGAGAAGCTGACCGCTCACGGCCACGAAGCCATCGCGGCGTCGCCGAACACGGGCGTCGACACGCTCACCGGCGACGGACTGGCCGAGGTGCTCGTCGGCGCGGACGTCGTCGTCGACGTGTCGAACTCCCCATCGTTCGAGGACGCAGCCGTGCTCGACTTCTTCCGGACCTCGACCTCGAACCTGCTGCGGGCCGAAGAAGCGGCCGGCGTCTCCCACCATGTCGCGTTGTCGGTCGTGGGCACTTCTCGCCTCGGCGAGAGCGGCTACTTCCGGGGCAAGATCGCCCAGGAGGAACTGATCGGCGCGTCGACGATTCCCTTCACGATCGTGCACGCCACGCAGTTCTTCGAGTTCGTCGGGAAGATCGCGCTCGCTGCGACCGACGGCGACATCGTCCGAGTTCCCCCGGTGCTCATCCGCCCCATGGCCGCAGACGACGTGGCCGGCGCGGTGGCCCGGGCCGCCGTCGGGGCGCCGGTCGGTGGCGTGATCGAGGTCGCGGGACCAGACGAGTTCCGACTCGACGAGCTCGTCCGGACCGAACTCGAAGCACACGACGACCCCCGCCGGGTGGTCGCCGACCCTCAGGCGCGTTACTTCGGTGCGACGTTGACCGAGAAGATGCTCCTGCCCGGAACCGCCGCGGAGTCCGGCACGGTTCGGTTCGCCGACTGGGTGCAGCGTTCGCTGGTGGCGGGGTGACGTGATGGCCACCTACGAACCAGCGGTCTACGTGGATCCGCTCGGCTACCAGCCCGTCGAGTTTCTCGACATTCCTCCGATGCGTGAGTCCCGTCCGAGGCGTGAGTCACGCGATCCCGAAGCGACGGTGACCGGCGACTCCCGACCCGTCGACGAACCGACCTGAGAGGCGACGATGACCACTGCATGGGGTCCACTGGCAGCACTCGCCGGCGACTGGGAAGGCGACGACGGAGTCGACTGGGCCTATTCGCACCGCCGTGACGAGTTGGTGTCGACGCCGTTTCGTGAGCGGGTGCAGATGGTGCCCTTCGGGCCGATCCTGAACGGGGACCAGCACTTGTACGGCCTCGACTGCCGGACTGCCATGTGGCGAGACGGTGAGGTCGATCCCTTCCATGCCGAAGTCGGCTACTGGCTCTGGGATGGCGGATCGGAGGAGCTCCTGCGGGGTTTCGTCGTACGACGGGGAATCACGGTGCTGGCGGGGGGCACGGCCAGGGCCGATGCCGCCCACTTCGCCCTTGCCGCCACCAAAGACGACCCCGACTATTCGATTGCCGAGAACCGCTACCTCGCCCGGCGAGCCCGCTCGCTCAGCTATCGCGTCTCGGTCGAGGTGCATTCCGACGAGACCTGGAGCTATGACGCGGTCACTGAACTCGCACTCGATGAACTCGATGCCCCCTTTGCACACACCGACCGCAACACCCTCCGGCGGTCCCGTTCACCGTGGCCGTCGTCGGATGATGCAGCATTCCTCCGCGGAGACCGGCGGCACGACGACTTCGAGCTGCGATAGATTTCTGCCGGCAAGTCGCACCCACCGCGGAGGGAGCCACCGCGTGACCCCAGCAGAACCAGCGATCCTGCGAGGTCGAACGAACGAACTCGCCCGGCTGGATGCGCTCGTCCGCACGGTCCGTCGGGGTCGAAGTGAGGTGCTGGTCGTGTCGGGTGAAGCGGGGATGGGCAAGTCGAGATTGCTCGACGAAGCCGTCGAGGCCATCGGTGGCGGACTGGAAGTGCGGCGGATGGTCGCGGCGGAATCCGAGATGGAACTCGCGTATGCGGGACTGCAGTTCCTGTGTGGTCCGCTGATGGCGGCGGCCGACGGGCTCCCGGCGCCCCAGCGCGAAGCACTGGAATCCGCATTCGGACTCCGGACTGACGCCGCGCCGAACCCGCTCCGCGTCGGGCTGGCGACCCTGAACCTGTTGACCGAGGTCGCCGGTGACGCGGGCCTGGTCTGTGTGATCGACGACGCGCAATGGTTGGACACGGCGTCGGCCGAGGCGCTGTCATTCGTCTGTCGTCGGCTCGACGCGGAACAGCTCGCGGTGGTTCTGGTCATGCGAACGGTCGGGGAACGCTGGCGCGATCTTCCCGAGTTGGCGGTCAAGGGTCTGGATGACGTCGAGGCGCGAGCGTTGCTCCGCTCGGCGCTGGTCGGGCCGATCGATCCCCGCGTGGAAGATCAGATCATCGACGAGGCTGGAGGCAACCCTCTGGCGTTGGTCGAGTTGCCACGTGCGATCGGACCGGTGGAGGCCGCCGGTGGATTCGGTCTCCACCGCTCCGGGTCGCTCGAGGTCCGCATCGAGGACAGCCTCGTCACCCAACTCGAGTCGCTGCCAGAACCCACGCGGCTGCTCTTGCTCATCGCCGCGGCCGACCCGACAGGAGACCCCGGTCTGCTCTGGCGCGCCCGGTCGCTGTTGGCGATCGGTGACGACCAGCTTTCGGTGGCAGAAGGCGCCGATGCGCTCGAGGTGGGTACCCGGGTGCGCTTCCGCCACCCGCTCGTCCGCTCAGCCGTCTACCGGATGGCGTCGCAGGAGGACCGACGCCAGGTGCATGCCGCGCTCGCCGATGCGACCTATGAGGACCGCGACCCGGACCGGCGGGCGTGGCACCGGGCCAACGCCACGGTGATGCCCGACGAATCGGTGGCGGCCGCACTCGAACGTTCCGCCGAACGCGCCCGCGCGCGAGGCGGAGCCGCCGCGGCGGCAGCCTTTCTCGAACGCGCAGCGTCGCTCACCCCCGATGATGCGTCGCGGATCGATCGTCTGCTCGCAGCGGCCGAGGCCAAGCACGACGTGGGCGCGTCCGACGAAGCGCTCCGCATGCTCGACAGCGCTCGTGGGCATGTCTTCACCGATCTCCAGCGCGCCCATGCGGAACGGCTCCGCGCCCGGGCGGGGTATGCGATCAGACGGGACGCCAGTTCACCCGGCGAGCTCCTCGCCGCGGCGAAGAGTCTGGATGCTCTGGACCCGGTACTCGCCCGAGACACCTACATCGAGGCACTGGCCGCTGCGCTCTACGGGGGTCGATTGGGCGATTCCGATGCCCTCGTCACGGTCGCGCAGGAGATTCTCGAGGCGACCGATGGCGATCGCCCGGCACGTGCCCGCGACCTGATCCTGCGTGGCCAGGCACTGCTCGCCGCCCGGGGCCAGCAGGCGGCGGCACCGACGTTGCGACGGGCGTTGCGGGCTTACCTCGACGATTCACTCGACGGACTCGAACTGCACTGGATGTGGTTCGCGTCCCGTGCGGCGCAGGATCTGTGGGACGCCGACGCCCTACGCGTGCTCGCGGCACGCCAGGTCGAGATCGCTCGCGCCGCGGGCGTGATGACGGTGCTGCCGATCGCGTTGAGCGTCCAGATGGTGGCCCAGACCCTCGGCGGCGATCTCGCAGCCGCCGAGACCTCATGTGACGAGATCGACGTGTTGCGCAGCGTCATGGGTCATTCGGTGCCGTCGTTCGGCCGGATGTTCCTGGCCGCCTACCAAGGGCAGGCCACCGAGACCGAGCGCCTCGCCGGCCAGATCAGAGCCGACGGTACTGCCCGCGGGGAGGGCTACGCCGTGAGCGCCGCCAACTTCGCCGAGGCGATCCTGTACAACGGGCTCGGACGGTACCCCGAAGCGTTGGAAGCAGCACGACGCGAATTGCCCTTCACCCACGAGCTGAACCATGCGATGCGTTCGCTGTTGGAGCTCATCGAGGCGGCCGTGCGGGTCGACGAGACGGCATTGGCGACCGAAGCACTCGAGCATCTGGAAGGGGTCACTGCCCACCTTGACAGCGACTACGGCCTCGGCGTGCTCGCGATGGCCAGGGCCCAGCTCCGCGGCGGAGCCGAGGCCGAGTCGCTCTTCGAAGAGGCGTTGGAACGGTTCGGACGGGCGGCCATCCCGATCATGATCGGCCGGACCCGACTGTTGTACGGAGAGATGTTGCGTCGTTCCCAGCGGCGTGTCGACGCCCGCGCGCAACTGCGTGGTGCCCATGAGGTCCTTCTCGGTTGCGGATTGCGAGGGTTCGCCGAACGTGCGGCACGCGAACTCGAAGCGACCGGTGAGACGCTGCGGGTCCGTGCCGATGCCGACGTTCCGCAGCTCACCGCACAGGAGACCAACGTGGTGCGGCTGGCGAGGGAAGGACTCACCAACCGTGACATCGGAGCTCGGTTGTTCATCAGTGACCGCACCGTGGAGTACCACCTCCACAAAGTGTTCATCAAGCTCGGTATCAGCTCGAGACGTGAACTCGAGACGGCCCTGGGCGACCTCGAGCTGAGTTGAGCTCATGGGCACGGGCTCGTCGGTCGACGAGGCAGCTCTTCGGTAGCTTCACCATGCTCGAGCTCGGTCACGAACCGTGTCGTCAGGGCGGACCCACCGCAGGCGTCACCGCCGTGGTCGAGTCGGCGGCCGCAGCGTGAGTTCACCGCGATGCCGGCGCCCATCGAGTGCTTCGATCGTCGAGGTCGCATCGAGGTCGGTCGTGTCGACCACGTGACGTTCGTGCGGGCCGAGGACGCTGAACTGACCCCACAGGTGCCGGATCGGGCCGGTGTCGGTGAGCGGTGGATGTCCCGGTGTTCGAGTCGGCTCCTCGACGCGCCCGCTGGCGCGGGCGAGACAGGTTTCGAGGTCCGGCCGCAGTACCGCGTAGTCGCAGATGACCCCTCGGTCGTCGAACACGTCGGTGACCACGTCGAGATGCCAGGGGCCGATGATGCCGTCGACGACGACCCCGTAGCCTCCGAGAGCGAGTTCGGCCGCCGAGGTGGCGGCCGCGCTGAGCACGGTCCGGTTCTGCTGATCCGATGCGGGCTCCCACGGCGGGACGAATCCCGAGGTGATCGTCGTCCAGAACCAGTCCGCTTCGATGCACGCGGCGAGCGGCCCGAGTCGGGCCGCTACCAGCGGCGCGATCGTCGACTTCCCTGCGCCTGGGGGTCCCGTGATGATCAGCACCGATCCCGGCACTGGATAGCTCCCATCAGGCATTCGCCGAGTGTACGAATGCCGGGACACGCCGTGGCCGGCCCATTTCAGTCCTTCGCGCCGATGAACGGGCCGCAGTCCGCCCGCCGCGATGTCGAACTTCGGGGTGCCAGATCGCTCACAGCGACCTCACGCCCCGGAGTTCGCATACGGTTGCGGGCGTGATCCGGCTGGTGGCGACGGACTTGGACGGGACGTTCTGGGACTCGGATCTGACGGTACCGAGAGCACATCTGGGGGCGGTTCACGAGCTGGAGCGTCGTGGCGTCGAGGTGATGGCGGCGACCTCGCGTCGCCGTCGCGTGGTGGCTCATCATCTCGGGCGGGTCGGTCTCGCGCCGTCCGCGGTCGTGCTCGACGGGGCGATGGGAGTGGATCTCGCAGACGGCCGTCGCTTTCACGACGCTGCATTCTCGGTTGATGCCGCTGGCCGCGTCCTCGAGCAGTTCCGCCGACACGGGATCGAACCGTGCGTCTATGTCGACGAGGCCGAGGTCGACGTCGTGGTGGCGTCGCAGCCTTCGACGTCGGCCGCGCATCTGGCCTACCTCGGCCCGATCACCCGGACCGGCGACCTCGACGAGACGGTCGCGACGCCTGGCGTCTACAGCTTTTCGGTGACCGGTCGGCCTCGCACCGAGCTGCTCCCCCTCGGCGAGGATCTGGCCCGGACAGGAACCGAGCCGCTGCTGTTCTTCGAGGCCGACTACGGCGGGTGGACGCTGCTGGTCGCCCCGCCGGCCGTCACGAAATGGAACGGCATCCTCTCGCACGCGGCGCGTCGGGGCATCGCGATCGACGAGATCCTTGCCGTCGGTGACGGCGACAACGACATCGAGATGTTGACCCGAGCGGGAACCGCCGTGGGTGTCCGCGGCGGGACCGAGCGCGCCCTGGCTGTCGCCGATCATCGCATCGACGGACCGTCGTCGAACGGTTGGGCGGCGATCGTCGATCTCCTCGACTCGTGACCACAAGCCGAGACGATCGACGTCGCTGACCCTGCCCGTCGCGGCGGGCCGGTCCGGCTCGGATCGGCGTGATGGCTCAAGCCGGCGGCTGGTCGAGGCTCGGATCGGAGAGGTGGGTCAAGCCGGCAGCGGTCGGCCTGACCCTTGCCCGCGGGCACGGTGTGACGGGTCTACCGTCAAGGCATGGCGGAGGGATGATCGGGATGTGGAACCGCGACGACCGCCAGACCATCGATGTTCCCGAAGTCTTCGGGATTGCACGTGTGCACCGGAAGGTCGACATGGAGGGCAACGGCCGCGATCATCGCGTCGAAGGCACGCGCTGCCGGTTTTCGGCCCTTGCGTCGCAATGATGCGGCGACTTCGCCGAAACGGCGGGCAGCCCCGGTATCGAACGGCACCGGATCGAAGTCGGTTTCGGCCTGCTGAAGGTGGAGTTGGCGCGCAGCGCGGGTCCGTTCGTCGGTAGCGACGAGTGGCCCAACCGACAACTCGGCGAGCGTGATCGCGGTGATCAACGGTTCGTCAGGCAACGACGAACGATCGGTGACCCGAGCGAGCAGAATGAGCGTGCTGGTGTCGAGGATCCCGCTGCTCACGACGCTCACAATTCGGGATCGACGACCCGGTCGAGGTCGTCACGCAACGACCGTGGGTCGATCGGCGGCAGCGTCGCCCGGCGTCTGAGGATCGCTTCCAGGCCCAGCGGCCGACGCGGGAGCGGCCCGAGCGTGGCGACGGGTCGTCCTGAGCTGGTGATCGTGAGCTGTTCTCCCATGCGGGCGCGCTCGACGACGTCGCCGCCCCGGTTTCGCAGGTCGCGTATGGAGACCGTAGCCACGGCGGTAAACGTATCACGCGTGAGACATGACGGGAGGGACATGGCGTCACCGCACTGGCGACCAGCCGAAACGCCCGGGAGGCCCGGTCGGCGGTCGGCTCCGCGGAGCCGACGGTGGAGTGAACCATTGACTCTCATCGGCCGGCTCGTCGTCTTCGGCCGGCCCGTCTTCGTCGAAGCGGCAACCACACGAGAACATCTGATGTCCGCACACCGGGCAGTCGGCAAGGTCACAACCCGGGTGGTGATGGCCGCCGGGCGGCGCGCCACGGTCGCCGCAGTCGCGAGCGTCCCGATTCGGCGGGAGCGCGAACGCGACGCCCCGGCGGTGGAACATGGTCGTCGTACACGAGACGTGCTCGGTCATCTCCTGATCACACCACGTGCAGACGGCCATCGACTTCTTCCTCTCGGTCAGAGAACGGTTGTACACCGAGAAGTTCCAGTGTCTCCGCGGTGGGGATCTCGTGAGGGACGGCTACCTCGTAGCGCGCCCATGGTGTTTCCCAGAGGGCCAGGCGAACGAGCGCTGCGTCGAGGTTCCGGTATCTGAGATACCGCCCGGTTCCTTCGGCGGGGTGACGTGTTGCCACGTAGCGGTACGGGTGCATCTCGGCATCGAGGTGCAGGTAGCGTCGAGTCGAGCGGTGCTTGTACGCGTAGATGTCGGGCCGGTCCCGTCGCACGACTTTGTACATGCACATGAAATCGCTGGGCAGGAGTCGGTAGCGGCAGCGGTGGGCGCCGTCGATGGAATCGATGGTGTCCAACAGCGGCGCCCACCAACTGGCGTCGATCGGGCCTTCGCAAGGTGGAAATTCGAGTTCGGTCATGGATGAATCCTCGATTCTGGAGTTGCCTTCGGGCCGAGTCGACGGCGAGCACCGAATCGAAGATCCCGGTGTGGGAGACATCATGCACCCCGGGTGTGACACTCAAAACGGGCGAGGCAAGGATCAAGCAGATGCTCGGCCGGCGCCGAGGTGGATCAGGCCGGCCGCGGTCGAGGTGAAGCCACACGCGTCCAGGTAGAACCGCGTGAGATCGGCGGTGAAGTCGACGTGAAGCCATTCGCAACCGGCAGCGTTCGCGCGGCGCGCGGCGAGCCGGATCAGTTCGGGCCACCCGTGGTGATATCATGGGTGCCATGAAATCACCATCGTCAGTGCGGGTGCGGGTCGATGCGCAAGGACGGATGGTGCTTCCTCGTGGAATGCGTGAAGACGTCGTCACGCCACCGGGAGAGGTCCTGGTTCGCCGTACGCCAGAAGGCCTCGTCCTCAGTCAGATACCCTCCGAGGGCAACGCTGAAATCGGCTCCGACGGGCTTCCGGTGCTCCATCTCGGACGGCGGGTGACCAACGAAGAGGTGCTCGACGCGCTCGATCGGGAGCGGGCCGAGCGGTGATCGACACCTCGGCACTGGTCGCGGCGCTCATCTCCGGGCATGAGTACCACGCACTTGCTCGGCCACGTCTGGCGGAAGCCACGCGGGTACCCGCCATCGTGCTCGCCGAGACCTTCTCGCAACTGCGCCGCACGTTCGGTCAATCTGCCGCGGTCAGCTCAGGTCTTCTGAGCACCTGGTGGGAGGATGAGCGCAAGGTCCTTCCGACGTCGGCAGTCGCGCTGTCCACGGTCCTGGGCCGCGCCCGCGAGTTGGACCTGGGCGGCAACGTCCATGATGCATTGATCGCGCAGGTGTGCCGCGAGAACCGTCTGGGATTGGTTACGGTCGATGCCCGCCAGCATCGCCTCGCGCTGGCTCTCGGCGTGGAAAGCACCTATCTGCCGGCAACCGCTTGACGGTTGCCGAGCGTGTGACGCTCCATGGCGATGCCGGGCCGGCCCGCGCCGTCGCCACCACCGCTATGGGACCTTGTGGCAATGGCATGATCCCGCGGTCGCCGCCGACCGGATCACGGACTTCGGTCGTCTCGCCGGCTCACGAGAACAGAACCCGGTCGGTTCAGGCGCCGAACTGGGTGAGGGTGGTGGCGAGCAGGCGGCGGGTCGCCGCCAGTGCTTCGGTGGCACGGGGTGGATCGAGCGGATTGAGCGACTCCAATTCCGTGTGGTGCGCGCTGGCGCGCGCGAGCAGATCGTCGATGTCGCCGAGACGCTCGTGGATCTCGCGTAGCTCTGCAACCAGCGAGGACGGGTCGCGGGCGATCCGATCAGGTGTCTGGGCGAGGTGCATGATGTGACGGTTCTCGTCGCCCACCAGGGCGCGGGTCGCGTCGCTGATCGCCGCGATCCGACGGGCGAGGCCGGGGTAGCCGTCGATCAACGGTTCCGCTTCAGAGCGGGCCTTCGGCGTGGCCCGGTCGACGACGACGGTCGTGGTGTCACGCAGATCAACCCGGGGCAGTGACACGACCACGGTCGCATTCGACGTGTCGTAGCACCAGTGACCCTCACGCCGCTGTGGCGACCAGGGCAAGTCGCTGCCATCGACCGACACCGCTCGGGGAGGCGCTTCGGCGACGAAGCGCACCTCGACTTCGCGGCGGCGCAGCCAGCCGCGGTAGGACCCTCGAGCCGGTCCGATCGTCACGGTGCGTCGACGGGCCCGCACCTTCTGGTCGAGCGGCAATCGCACCGACTGGTCCCGTTGGTAGCCGGTGGAGAGTCCGTCGTCCTCGTACAGCTCGTAGGTGCCGTCCGCGCCCGGGTAGGCGTCGACGACCAGGTTCGGATACGACGCGGTGCCGAGCCGGCGCACGTCCCGCTGGCCCGGCAGAATCGTGCGCGCGGGCACGAAGGTGGGCACCTCGT
>DASSYG010000197.1:0-4364 GCA_035703405.1 Acidimicrobiales bacterium
TCATCGACCAACCCATGGAGAGCCGCCATGAATTGGACTTCACTCGACACTTATCGCGAGGGACTCGACTTCTTCACTGCCGTGGTCGACGCCGTGCCCGCGGGCAGCTGGGAACGACCGTCACCGTGCGATGGGTGGCAAGCTCTCGACGTACTCGGTCACGTCGGCGAAACCACCGGCATGGGCGCCCGCATCCTGCGCGGCGGCGACCTCGCCTTCAGCGCCACAGAGCCTCCCTCGTCCGCCGTCATCGGCGACCCCGCAGCGTGGTGGCGCGCCCTCGTCGACGATGCCCGATCGGCCCTGACTTCGGTCGACGATCTTGACCGCGAGATCGACTCCCCCGTCGGACCCCGCACGATACGTGAGGGGTTTGCGTTTCCCGCGGTGGACTTGTTCGTGCACGGCTGGGACCTCGCCGCTGCGACCGGACAGTCGGTGATCATTCCCGACGAAGCGATTGCGTTCACCCGGGACATGTTCGAAAACATCCCGACCGAGATCTCCCGTCGTCCCGGTGTCTTCGCCCCGGAACTCGACGCGCCGGCGGGCGCGTCTACGACCGGTGCGCTCATTGCGTTCACCGGTCGGGACCCTGACTTCATCCCGACTGCCTGAGCCACCCTCGCATCGGCTCAACTCAGGCACGCCCCCGGCCCAGCATGTGGCAGGCGATCGCCGCGGCGGCAGCCACGTTGAGCGAGTCGACGCCGCCGTGCAGCGGGATTCGCACCCGCAGGCCGATCCGCTCCATCGTCGCGGCCGCGAGACCCGGGCCTTCGGACCCGAGAACCAGCGCGACCTTGTCGTCGGGCGCGAACGCCACGTCGTCGATCGACGTCGCCGAGAGCTCGGGGGTCAACGCCACCAACGTGAACCCGTGCTCGACGACCACGCCGAGTCCCTCGGGGAAACGCGGCAGGCGCGCGTAGGGAAGACCGAACACCTCGCCCATCGACACGCGTGACGCCCGCCGGTAGAGCGGGTCGACGCCGGCGGGGTCCAACAGCAACGCGTCGGCGCCCAGGCCACGGGCGCTGCGGGCGATGATCCCGAGATTGGTCGGGTTCACCACCCGCTCGAGCACCACCACCCGGGAGGCGCCGGCCAGCACCGTTTCGGGTGACGGGACCGGCCGTCGCTCGAAGACCGCCATCATCCCGCGGTGCACGGCCATGCCGGTGATGCGTCGTACCACCTCGGGTCCGGCGGTGAACACGGCGATCTCGGAGGGGATCGCCGCGGGCAGCGGCTTTGTGCGGGTGGCGTCGATCAGCGCGGCGCGGATGCGGTAACCCGCCGACAACGCCCGCTCGACGACGATGTCGCCCTCGGCCAGGAAGATCCCATCCAGATCACCTCCGGGTGACTCCCGCCGGAGCCGGAGATCGTGATCGCGCATCCCGGTGAACGCCTCGATGCGCGGATCATCAGGATCGTCGATAGGAACGGTCGCCACTCCCGCAGTCTCCCACCCACGGCTTGCTACGGCCGGGCCGGCTCGCGTGCCGAGCAGCGACAAGAGTGCCCCCTACGAGAGCTGCAGTTATGGGACCATCGCACGATGCACATCCGACGAGCGGTCGCGGATGAGGCCGATGCAATCGCCGGGGTCTGGTTGGCTTCGCGCAAGGCGGCGGCCCCTGAGATTCTGTTGCCAGTCCACAGCGACGACGAAGTAGGCACGTGGCTCAGAGAGGTCGTCGTGGTTTCGCGGGAAGTGTGGGTCGGCGAAGAGGGCGGCGATCTGGTCGCCGTGCTCGTATTGGATGGAGACTGGATCGACCAGCTCTACGTCGCTCCGGGCCGCACCGGCGGTGGCATCGGTGGCGAGTTCATCACTGTGGCCAAACGGCAACGACCTGCTGCACTTCGCCTCTGGACGTTTGCCGCCAACGTCCGCGCTCGACATTTCTATGAGCGCCACGGGTTCGTGGCAACTTCCATGACCGCGGGAGATAACGAGGAGAACGCACCCGACATCCGCTATGAGTGGTCGCCATCTCCACTCACAGATTGAGGAATTGCCGGGACGGCTGCATGTTCGATGGCTAACGTCGAACGGCGATGGACGGCCCAGGGGAATCGTCGATGAACCGGCGCCGGTTTCTCGGAGGGCTCGGAGCAACCGGGGGTGCACTGCTAGGCGGAAGCGCGCTGCTCGGAGCGTGCAGCGGCTCGTCTCCCAAGGGTGGGGCTGCGACCACGACGACGCTGCGGAGCGCCCGCACGACCCCGACAGCATTGCTGGACATTCCGGCCGCGTCGTCCCCGGTGAGCCACATCGTGGTGCTGATGCAGGAGAACCGGTCGTTCGACCACTGGTTGGGATGGCTCGCCGACGACGAGGCCTACCTCGAAGCGGGTCGCCGTCGCTACGGGACTCACTTCACGATCGCGGGTGACCAACGCCAGCGGTTCGCCGGCGCGAACGGCGACATCGCCACCATGCACCTCCCCGGCGCCTCCGACGAAACGAATCCATTTCGGGGTTGCGGCCATCCCGACCCGGGACACTCCTGGAGCGACGGCCGCGCCCAGCGCGACGACGGCTTTCTCGCGAAGGCGAGCGGCAATGACGACTTCGCGCTCGGCTACTACCGGGCTGCCGACCTGCCGTTCACCTCGAAGCTCGCGTCACGGTTCAGCGTGTGCGACCACAGCCACGCGTCACTGTTGTCGTCGACGTTTCCCAACCGTATGTACCTGCACTCCGCTCAGTCGGGCGGCCAGAAGGACAACTCGTTGCCCACCGACGGTGGATTCGGCTGGGACACGATCTGGGACCGGCTCGACGCGGCGCAGGTCGACGCGGCGTACTACTACAGCGATCTCCCCGTGACGTTCCTCTGGGGGGATCGCCTCCAAAGCATCACCCACAAAGTCGACGAGTATTTCGACGCGTGCGAGAAGGGCACGCTTCCCAGCGTCACGTTCATCGACCCGGGGTTCATCGGCGCCACTCGCACCGACAACCACCCCTTCGGCGACATCCACGCCGGTGAACGATTCGCCCGGGACGTCTTCGCGGCGTTCGCCCGGTCACCGCACTGGAAGAACGGCGTGTTCATCCACACCTATGACGAATGGGGTGGGTTCTTCGATCACGTGAAGCCGCCGGTGCTGGCCGACGCACGGGCGAGCCGCAACGACGCCGAGAACTTCGCCCAGGCAGGCTTCCGGATCCCGACCGTCGTGGCTTCGCCTTACGCGCGCCCTGGTTCGGTCGACCACACCTTGTACGACCACACGTCGATTCTGCGGATGATCGAGTGGCGCTTTCTCGGCGCACCCGCCACCGGTACCGGTGGAGCGAAAGGATGGTCGCTCACCTCCCGGGACCGCCACGCCAACAACATCGCGTCGACGCTCACCGAATCGCCGATGCGCGACCTCGATTTCGAGCTTGACGTGACGATTCCCCAGCCGACGCCCGCGTGTGAGGGACAATCCGAAGGACTCATCGCGTTCTCTCCACCCGACGAGCACGCGACGCGGCCGCAGGTCGTGCCGACCTCAGGCGGTCAGGGCGACTCCCTGGAGAAGACGTTCATGGAACAGCTGCATGCCGCGGGATACTTCGAGCGGATCGGCGTGGACGTGCGGCCGTGTTCGATGGCCGACCGCTGGGTCGCCTCGCACGCCACCTGACGAGAACCCACCCCGCAATTTGGGGAGGTGTCGAGGGTGTTCAGTCGACGATGCGGCTGCGCAACATGTCGATCCACCGCGCCGCGTCGAGTTGCGCGGAGGACGCCTCGGCCCGCGTCGCCGCCCCTGCGTCGCCTGCGACCGGATAGGAACCGAGAAACTTGCAGCGGGCCTGCTCGGCATAGAGGCTCCGCAACGCGTCGGCGACGACCTCGTCCGCGATGTGGCCTTCCAGATCCATCAGAAAGCAGTAGTCACCCAGACCCGAACGCGCCGGGCGTGACTCGAGACGGGTCAGGTTGATCGCCCGCGCCGCGAACTCCGCGAGGATCGCCAACAGTGAACCCGGCCGGTCGGCCTGCTGGAACACCACGATCGTGGTCTTGTCGTGCCCAGTGGGTGCGGGCACCCGGTCGGGTGCGACCAACACAAAACGCGTGGCGTTCTCCGCGTCGTCCTCGACCGCAGACGACAACACGTCGAGCCCGTAGCGCTCCCCCGCCAGCGTGTTCGCCAGCGCCGCCACTCCCTTGTCGCCCGACTCGGCGACTTGGCGTGCCGCTCCTGCGGTGGAGTCGGCGGGTCGCTCGACGATTCCGGGCAGGGTGGTGTGCAGGAAGCGACGGCACTGGCCGAACGCGACGGGCATCGACGACACCGCTTCGATGTCACCCAGCGTCGCGCCCGGCACGCCCAGCAGATCGAGACTCACC
>DASSYG010000143.1:0-4191 GCA_035703405.1 Acidimicrobiales bacterium
TGCTCACCACCATCGCCGCATTGGCGGTGGCTGCCGCGTCGCTCGCACCGTTCGTCTCTCTGATCCTCGGCAACGGCGTCTCGCCGAGCTCGATCATCGACGAGTTCGCCAAGCCAGGCGTGCCGCAGTTGGTGTGGCACACGATCGAACTCGCGCTCGGCGTCTCGGTGGCCGGAGCGGTCCTCGGAGTCGGGCTGGCTCTGTTGGTGGTGCGGACCAATTTGCCGTTTCGCCGCTTGTTCACGGTGCTGTTCGTGCTGCCGCTGTCGGTGCCGGGATTCGTCGGCTCCTTCACCTGGGTGGCCCTCAGCCTGCGCTTCGCTCCCGAGTCGCGGGCACTGTTCAGCTACGGCGGTGCGGTGCTGGTGCTCACCCTCGCCACGTACCCCTACATCTTCCTCTCGGCGGTCGCTGCGCTGCGTGGGATCGATCCCGCTCAGGAAGAGGCGGCACGCTCACTGGGCCACGGACCGGTCGGCACCTTCTTGCGCGTCACGCTGCCACATCTGCGGCCGGCCATCGCGCTGGGTGGTCTGATCGTCGCACTGCACATGTTCGCCGAGTTCGGCGCCCTGCAGATGCTCGGTTTTCCGACCTTGACAACTGCGATCGTCCAGCGCATGACCGTGTTCGGTGACCCCGACGCCGCCCGGGCGTTGTCGGTGGTGCTGGCGGTTGTGTCGGTGCTCGTCATCGCGCTCGATGCGGTGGTTCGCGGCCGCGTTCGCCCCGCACGAACCGGGGCCGGTACGCCGCGTACGCCGCGGCGGTGGTCACTCGGCTGGTCCCGACCATTCTTTCTCGGTGTGTCGATCCTGGTGGTGCTCGCGGCTCTCGGCGTCCCGGCCTTCGCCGCCGGCACGGGCTTGGCCCGTTCTCTCGGGCCGAACGGGCCGGGGATCCCGTGGGCGGAACTCGCGGACGTGACCTTCGCGACGACCCGACTGGGATTGGCCGCGGCGCTCGTCGCGACGGTGGTCGGCTTCCCGATCGCGTATGTGGCGGCGCGACATCCCGGGGTGTTGTCGACGCTG
Organism: Acidimicrobiales bacterium; assembly: GCA_035703405.1. Classification (GTDB taxonomy): domain Bacteria; phylum Actinomycetota; class Acidimicrobiia; order Acidimicrobiales; family Iamiaceae; genus JAFDWI01. Next base: position 1,035 of record DASSYG010000143.1, read on the forward strand.
GCCGAACGCGGCATCTGGATCGCGCATTCGCTGCCCGGTGCGATCTTGGCGTTGTCGCTGGTGTACGTCGGGGTGAACTGGCTGCATCCGTTGTATCTGACCACCATGATGCTGGTGATCGCGTACGTGATCATGTTCCTGCCCCTGGCCGTTTCGTCCGAATATGTGGGCTTTGCCCGCGCGGCTCGCAGCTATGAACAGATCGCCCGCTCTCTCGGCGACACGCCGTTGGTGTCGACGCTGCGCATCACACTGCCCCTGGCGCTGCCCGGGGTCGCCGTCGGCGCGTTGTTGGTGCTCATCGAGGTCGAAAAAGAGCTCACCACCACGTTGTTGTTGCACCCCACCGGCACCGACACGCTGTCGACCGCGCTGTGGGCCACGACCAACGGCGAAGTGCTCGACTTCACCGCCGCGGCCCCCTACGGGGTGACCCTGATGATCCTCGCAGCGATCCCGGCGGCGATCCTGGCGCGCCGAACCCTCGCCCAAGTCGACTGAACGAGTACGGGCTCCGCGCACGACCCGATCGCGGTCGGTGTCAGGCGATCATCTGTTCCATGGGCGCGCCGGGGAGGGGGACGGCGTGGGCGACGGTGCCCGGGGTGACCGCCACGTGCACGCGCCCGCCTACTTCGGGCAGGTCTCCCAGGGTGCGGACGAGCAGTTGTTCGTCCATGCCGTCGACCCGGAGTCGCACCATGGCGTCGTGGCCGAAGAAACTGGTCGACACGACGGTTGCGGGCACGCCGCTGCCGTTCAACGACAACTGTTCGGGGCGCAGCACCACCAGGCATTCGCCGCCATCGGAGCAGTCGGCCGGGCATCCGTCGATGTCGACCTTGCCGAACAGACAATCGGCGATCGACGACACCGAGTCGGCTGCGGCACGCACCAGCACCACATCACCCAGCAGATCGGCGGTCGCGGCATCGATCGGTCGCGCGTAGACCGCGTCGGGAGGACCGGACTGCACGACTTTGCCGTCCCGCAGGATCACCACGTGATCGGCCAACGACAATGCCTCACCCTGGTCGTGGGTGACCAGCACCGTGGTCGTCTCCAGGCTCCGTAGCAACCCACAGACCTCTTCGCGCAACTCCACCCGCAGGCCAGTGTCCAACGCGGAGAACGGTTCGTCCAACAGGATCGCAGCCGGTGCCGGCGCGAGGGCTCGGGCGAGGGCGACTCGTTGTTGCTGGCCACCGGAGAGTTCGTCGGGTCGACGTGCGCTGTAACCGGGAAGCCCGACCATCTCGAGCAGCTCCTCGACGCGTGCGGCGCGGTCCCGACGCCGTGCGGTCGACCAGTAGCGCGACCAGTTGCCCGGCAACCCGTAGGCGACGTTCGCGGCCACGTCCAGGTGCGGAAACAACGATCCTTCCTGCATGACGATGCCGACGTGGCGCCTCTGGGGCGGCACGAAGGTGTCGTGGGACGCCACGATTTCCCCGTCGATCAGTACTTCGCCGGAGTCGGGTCGTTCGAACCCGGCGAGAATCCGCAGCAGGGTCGACTTGCCAGAGCCCGACGGCCCCAGCAACGCCGTGATCGCCCCGGGCGGGCTCACCAGGTCGACGCCGGCGAGCGCGGTGACCGTGTCGGTCCGTGACCGATACCGGTGCACCACGTTGCGTGCCTCGAACATGAAGCAAGCCTACCGCCGCAACGTAGGGTCACTCGAATGAGCCGGCGATCGCTCGCTCCGTGTGCCAGGCTTCACAGGGTTTTCCCGATCACACCCATATCCCCGCTCGGGGTCGGTGAAGTAAGCTGAAAACCTCTCGGCGCTCGCGCGCACCCACACACCTCGCGGAGAATTCGTGTCGCACAGCATGCTCCGACCCCCAGACGAACGGGTCAACTGGCTCCATTCCATCCCGTTCTTCGTGGTGCATCTCCTCCCGTTCCTCGCGATCTTCACCGGCGTGACCTGGCGCGCGGTCATCTTGGGCGTCGTGTTGTACTTCGGGCGGATGTTCTTCATCACCGCCGGCTATCACCGGTACTTCTCCCACCGTGCCTACAAGACCAGCCGGGTCTTCCAGTTCATCCTCGCCTTCGGGGGGTCGATGGCGGCCCAGAAGGGCGCCTTGTGGTGGGCGAGCCATCACCGCCTCCACCATCGTTTCAGCGACACCGAGCGAGACATCCATTCACCGCAGAAGGGCTTCTGGTGGAGCCATGTCGGCTGGATCCTGTGCGACAAGTTCAAGGACACCGACTACGACCTGATCAAGGACTTCACGAAGTATCCCGAGCTGGTCTGGCTCAACAAGCACGACTGGGTCGGTCCGTGGATGCTGGGGTTCGCTTCGTATCTGATCGCCGGCTGGCCCGGTCTGCTCGTCGGCTTCTTCGGCTCCACCGTGCTGCTGTGGCACGCGACCTTCACGGTCAACTCACTCAACCACGTGTTCGGCAAGCGTCGCTACGTCACCACCGACACCTCACGGAACTCCGCCATTCTCGCCCTGTGGACGATGGGTGAGGGCTGGCACAACAACCACCACTACTACGCGGCAGCCGCCCGAAACGGCTTCTTCTGGTGGGAGTACGACCTGAGCTACACGATCCTCAAGGGGCTCAGCTACTTCCGCATCGTCACCCGACTGCGGGTACCGCCCGAACGGGTCCTGGCGGCGGCGCGGGTGCGCGACGGCCAGCTCGACATCGGCATGTTCCGTGCCTACTGGGGCAAGGCCACCGCGGCCTTGCACGAGGCGACGAGCCGCTTACAACAGCGCATGTCCGACGCTGCGGGCGCCGCGGCCGAAAAGGTCAACGGTCGACTGCACGGGGATCCCGCGGTGCAGACCGCAGAACTCGCGCCCTCGACCCGCGCCGTGGCCACCGGCGATGCGCCGGTACCCGGCACGTCCCTCGACGACGCGAGCAGTGCTGCGCACATCGAACTGATCGCCCACCAGGTCGAACTCGCCGACAAACAGGCGAAGCTGGCCCAGCTCGAAGAGGTCATGCGCACCACCCGTGCGGCGTTCGAAGCCTGCCTCGCCGACACGCTGCGTACCGCCGAGGAGTACTCGGATGCGGCACGCCAGCGTGAGCGTGAGATCGTCGCCCAGCATTCCGCCTCTGCCTGAACCCGCCCCCGGCGGGCCGGGGTGGACGGGTGACGGCCCGAAGCTCGGGCCGT
>DASSYG010000208.1:0-3213 GCA_035703405.1 Acidimicrobiales bacterium
CACCGCGACCTGCCGGTTCACGTCGAAATCGAGCCGGACGCCGCGAACGGATTGGACCGGTTGAGTTTCGTCCAATGCGAGCTCATCCGCTCGGTGGGTCGACGCCGCCTGGTTCACCGACTCGGATCGGTCGCCGCAGACAAGTCCTTCGCCGTCCACGACGTCATCGCCATGATCCTCGGCCATTGACCGGGCGCGACCCTGAAGGAAGTCCACCGGGTACTGCGGACCGGAGGACGGTTTGCGGCGTGGTGGTCGCATGCCCGGGCCGACGGCGACGAATGGTTCGACGCCTACTGGGCGGCCGTCTCTCACGCCTGTCCCGGCGTCAGCCGAGATCAGCGGGATGTCGACTGGGGCGCAACGATGACCGGTGCCGCAGCCACCGCCGTCCGTGCCCACGGGTAACGCCGGTCGGTCAGAGACGCTGCGAGAGGGTGACGCCGTCGCCGATCGTGAGGATCGTCGTGCGCACCCGCGGATCGGCCGCCGCACGGTCGTTGTAGCGGCGCAGCGCCGCGAGCGACGAATCGTCGTCACTCGGCTCATCGACGATCCGACCGTGCCACAGGGTGTTGTCGGCGAGCAGCAGCCCGCCCGGACGCAACCGGGGTACGAGTTCGGTGTAGTAGTCGGGGTAGCCGGTCTTGTCGGCGTCGACGAACGCGAGATCGATCGCCGCATCATCGGGCAACGCCCGCAGGGTTTCGATCGCCGGGCCGAGCCGCAGCTCGACGCGATCCTCCACTCCGGCGTCGCGCCAGGCGTCGCGGGCGATGCTCGTCCATTCGTCGCTCACGTCGCAGCACACCAGATGACCACCCGGCGCCAACCCACTGGCGATCGCCAACGATGAGCGCCCGGTGAACGTACCGACCTCGACCGCGTTCGTCACGCCGGCGAACGCGCAGATCGCCGTGAGAAACGCTGCCTGGTCGTGGCCGATCTGCATGCCGGCGACATCACCGAGCTGCGCCGTGCGGTCGACGAGCGCGGCCGTCACCAGGTCGGGCTCGGGCGAGTGCGCCTGCACATACGCGTCGAGGGTGTCATCGAGCAGGAACGACCGGGGTGCCATGAAGCGAGTCTGACAGAACGCTTCCGCGACGTCACCCCGAACCCGGTCGGCATCGGCCAGGCGTTGTCCGGAGGATCGACATCGGATCCGGGCGAAGACTCTCCAAAGAACGGAAGGGCGATGGTTCGCCAGCGCTGTTCCACGCCGCGGTCGGGCCGGTCAGAGCGGTAATGCGGGGCGGGTCACCTGACCACGTATAGCGTGCGCCGCGGGCGGATCAACCGGATGATCCGGCGTCGGGATCACCGGCAGCACCAACCCCGAGGCGTGGGCCCCGCCGACGCCGACCTCGTGCGAGGCACCCTCGACCACCGGGCTTTCAAAACGCCAGAACGGGTGATCGCGGCCCGGCGTCGAGATGCCGAGTCGCAGCGTCACCCCCTTGCGGAACACATGCGCGACGGGAAGGAACGGCACCCGGGTGCGGATCCACTCCCCCGGCACGAGCGCCTCGCGGTCCTCCACGGCGAAGGTGTAGTCCACAACCAGATCTTCGTCGGGACGTTCCTCGACCCGGTGGACGGGACGGTGATAGCCGGTCTGGACCCGCACCTCGTCACCGTCGGGTCGGATCTCGGTCAGGGTCACCTGCACGGCGGTGTCGCTCGTGCCAGGCCGCAGCCACAGATCCAGGTGTGGTTGTCCGGCCACGGTGAAGGTCTCGGTGACGATCGTTTCGAAGCCGGCGACCGCACCGTCGGGGAACCTCGTCCACTCATAGCCGATCGTCGGTTGGATGAACGCGTCGAAATCGTCGGTCAGGGCGTAGCTCTCCGCGCCCGCGTCCGGGTCGTCACGGTACGACACCGAAGCCTCAGCAGCGGGCGGCTCGGAGATTAGCGTGTGCTCGGTACCCAACCACAGCCGCATCGCCTCGGTCTCGGGGATCGGCCACGCATCCGCGACTGTTTCGAACCGGGCGCCGGGCGACCCGGCCACCTCGTTCGCCGCGCCGCTCTCGAAGAGCAACCGTACCGGCGGTTCGGCCGCATAGGCCGCGAGCGCGGCGTCGTAGTCGTCACCGAACTCGGTGAAGCGGTCGCCTTCGAGGACCGGGGTGTAGCCGAAATGCTCGGCGAACACCGCCGGGGCGAGCTCTCGCATCATGGGGTGGACCTGCGGGATGCGCTGTGCCACGTAGAAGGTCAGGAACTCGAACCACCGGTTGATCAGCATCGGCGAGTAGCCGTCGGGGTGATGACCGTTGACGAACGTGAACACCGTGTGCGGCGAGCCGGTGAACCGGTCGAGCATGAGCGCAGCGCGACTTCCGGTCTGTTCGTCCTGCCACGAGCCGGTCAGATACACCGGCACGTCGATGCGCCCGACCAGATCCGCGGCACGGCGTTCGCGCATGGCGTCGCGGTAGGTGTCCATGGCGGAACCGAAGCGGGCGAAGTCCAGGTCGATCGTGCGCACCTGTTGATTCGCCGCCGCGATCTCATCGCCGTTGGCGATCCGTTGCGCGTCCCAGGCCTGGCCGCCCATCTTCGTCTCGGCGTCCCGCATCTCGATCCACACCCGGGTGAACCCGGAGTTGTAGATCCCTCCCGGCCACTGCTGTCGCCACAGGTCATCGAGCACCGACAGCGGGGTGATCGCCGCGAGGCTCGGCGGACGCGTCGCCCCCACGAAGAGTTGCGTGTTGCCCGGGTAGCTCAGCCCGACCATGCCCGGCCGGTTGTGCAGGACCCAGTCCTGGCGGGCGACGATCTCGACGATGTCGTAACCATCAGCGGACTGCGCGGCGCTGAACACGTCGTAGATACCGCCAGAGCAGCCGCTGCCCCGTAGGTTCACGCCGACCACGGCGAACCCGAGCAAATTCGCGATCAGCGAGCCCGGCTGGGGAGCATCCGGGTTCGACGGCCCATAACCGGAGTACTCGATGACCGTGGGCCAGGGCGCCGGGCCGTACAGGCTCTCGTCTGGCGTCAGCACGTTCGCCGAGAGTTGCACGCCGTCGCGCATCGTCAGATACCCGAATCCCGGGTCGAGCTGCTGGTCGTAGAAGGAGAGCTCTGGGAGGTCGTCGATGCCGAGCACCGTGACCGGACCGTGGCGTTCTTCGGTGGCTTCATCGACGATCGCGTACTGCCCCGCCTTCAACGTGTGGCCCTCGCGCACGACCTCGA
>DASSYG010000293.1:0-3576 GCA_035703405.1 Acidimicrobiales bacterium
AACCAATTCTCAATCTGAATTTCTGGAGCTTTTGTGCTGTCAGCGCGCAAGTTCTCACGGACTTCGAGTGGAGCGGGCGGTGGTCATCCGGCGCGCCGCGGGAACCGCGGCAAGCAGGGCCCGGGCCTTGTTGTGGCACTCGAGGTTCTCGTCGGCCGGCACGCTGTCGGCGACGATGCCGGCACCGGCCTGCACCCAGGCCCGACCGTCGGGAGCGACGACCATCGTGCGGATCGCGATCGCGACGTCGAGGGTGCCACCGAAGTCCACGTAGCCGACGACTCCGGCATAGGGGCCGCGTTTGAGGGCTTCGAGGTCGTCGATGATCTGCATCGCCCGGACCTTCGGCGCACCCGACACCGTGCCCGCGGGCATCGTGGCTCGCAGTACGTCGACCAATCCCGCGTCGGCCCGCAGGTCACCGGTGACCTCCGAGGTCAGGTGCATGACGTGGCTGTAGCGCTCCAGGGTCATCAGCTCGTCCACGGTGCAGCTCCCGAAGGAGACCACGCGGCCCAGGTCGTTGCGGGCGAGGTCCACGAGCATCACGTGCTCGGCGACTTCTTTCGGGTGCTCGCGGAGCTCGGCGGCGAGTCGCCGGTCGTCGGCCTCGGTCTTGCCTCTGAAGCGGGTGCCGGCGATCGGCCGGGAGGTGACCACGTCGTCGCGCACGGTCACCAATGGTTCGGGCGACGACCCGATCAGGGTCACTTCCGGGTCGCGTAAAAAGAACATGTACGGACTCGGGTTGACCTGGCGCAACACCCGGTAGACGTCGAAGGGCTCGGCGTCGAGACGAAGCGCGAAGCGTTGGGAGAGTACGACCTGGAAGATGTCGCCGGCCTCGATGAGTTCCTTCGCGGCATCGACCGAGGCTTCGAAGGTCGCCGCGTCGGTCTCGTCGGCCGCCTCGGCGGGATCTTCGCCAGGCCGCGGTGGTTCGGTGAGTGGTTCGTCCAATGGCTTGGCACCGTCCGCGGCCAAGGCGCCGAGTCGGGCGCACGCGTCGTCGTACAGCGCGTCGATTGCCGTGTCGTCGGCGTCTTCGGGTACGAGGGTGTTGGCGACCAACACCACCCGTTGGCGGAAGTGGTCGAACGCGGCCAATTCGCCGATGACGTCGAGCGCGGCATCGGGCAGGGCGCGGTCGTCGACGGGCGGAGCAGGGAGGTATTCGATCTCGCGGACCACGTCGTAGCCGAGATAGCCCACCAGGCCCCCGTGCAACGGCGGCAGCGCGGCGATCTCGGGCGCGTCGATGGCGTCGGTCAACGCCTCGATCGCGGCGAGCATACCGTCGCGGGTGGGCACGTCGACGGTGAGGTTGCCCGCAACCGACACCTCGGTGCCGTGGCTCCGTAGCGTCGCCAGCGGCCGGCGGCCGATGAACGACCAACGACCCCACCGCTCGCCGTGTTCGACCGACTCGAACAGAAAGCCCGGCTCGTCGCCACAAAGCCTCGCGAACGCGGCGACCGGCGTGATCAGATCGGCGAGCAGCTCCCGCCACACCGGCACGACGCGATGCCGTCGTGCCAGGTCGCGGAACGCCTCACGCGTCAGCACCGAAAGCCCGGAAGAAGCACGAGTGGTTGCCGGTGTGACACGCGCCCTGACCCTCTTGGTCGACGACGAACAACAACGTGTCACCATCGCAGTCATAGGACGCGGAGCGGATCCACTGGCGTTCACCCGAAGTGTCGCCCTTACGCCATTCCTCCTGCCGGGACCGGCTCCAGAACACCGTGCGACCCTCGGTGAGGCTGCGGCGCAGCGTGGCGTCGTTCATCCAAGCCATCATCAACACCTCGCCGGTCGAGTGCTCCTGCACGATCGCCGGGACGAGTCCGTGCTCGTTGTAGACGACGCGGCCGAGCTCGGCCTCGACGATGCTGATGGGGGTGCCTTCGGGGTCGGTCACAGCGTGCGAGGCTACGGCGTCAGGCGTCGGAGGGACGAACGGTTACGCCCCGCGTGGCAAGCTCTGCTTTGGCTTCGGCGATCGTGTGCTCACCGAAGTGGAAGATCGATGCGGCCAGCACGGCGTCGGCTTTGCCGTCGATGACCCCGTCGGCGAGATGACCGAGGTTCCCCACCCCTCCGGAGGCGATCACCGGCACCGACACCGCCTCCGCGACCGCCCTGGTGAGTGCCAGATCGAAGCCGTCGCGGGTGCCGTCGCGATCCATCGAGGTCAACAGGATCTCCCCTGCGCCCAACTCGACCGCCTCGCGCGCCCACTCGACCACGTCGCGCCCCGTCGGGGTGCGCCCGCCGTGCAGGTAGACCTCCCATCCGTCACCTTCGGTGCGGGCCTTCGCGTCGATTGCGACCACGACGCACTGGCTGCCGAACACCGCGGCGATCTCGGCGATGAGCTCGGGGCGCTGCACCGCTGCGGTGTTGACCGACACTTTGTCGGCTCCGGCGTGCAACAGGCGCCGTGCGTCGTCGACGCTGCGGATCCCACCACCCACGGTGAAGGGGATGAAGACTTCTTCGGCGACGCGCCGTGCCATGTCCACGGTGGTGGCCCGGTCATCGGATGACGCGGTGATGTCGAGGAACACCAACTCGTCCGCGCCTTCGGCGTCGTAACGGGCGGCGAGCTCGACCGGGTCACCGGCGTCACGGATACCGACGAAGTTCACGCCCTTGACGACGCGGCCGCCGTCGACGTCGAGACAAGGAATCACCCGGGCAACCTGCATACCGGCCCACGCTACCGACCCGCCCCACCCCTCCACTCCCGCCGCCCCCTCGATCGAACTTCGGGAGGCTCCGCCGGATAATCCGTCCGAACCTCCCGAAGTTCGAGCGGGGTGCGGCAAGATGGTCGGGTGGCGACCCATCCGCTGACCGAACCATCCGCCGAACCATCCGCCGCATCGGCGAGCGGGACGTCGCCCGGCCGGATCGTGCTGGTCCGTCACGGCGAGACCGAGTGGAGCCGCACCGGCCGGCACACCGGGACGACCGACATCCCCCTCACCGCACTCGGCGAAGCCCAGGCACGGTCACTGCGCGCACCGCTCAGCGCCTGGGGCTTCACACAGATCCGCACCTCGACGCTGACCCGTGCCCGACAGACCGCACAGCTCGCCGGACTGGACACTCCCGCACCTGTCGTCGATGCGGACCTCGCCGAGTGGGACTACGGCACCTACGAAGGGCTGACCAGCGACGAGATCCACGTGGGCGACCCGGGTTGGACGATCTTCGCCGACGACGCCCCCGGCGGCGAGTCCGCCGAGGCGGTCGCCATCAGGGTCGACCGGGTTCTCGACCGAGTGCGCGTCGATGTGGACGCCGGCCGTGACGTCGCGCTCGTCGCGCACGGCCACCTGCTGCGGGTCCTGGCGGCACGCTGGCTGCACCAGCCGGCCCGCTTCGGCGCCCACCTGGCGTTCGACGCCGGAGCGATCTCGATACTCGACACCGAACACGACATGCCGCTTCTACGGATCTGGAACCGAAGCGTCGACGACTAGATGCGGTCGACGAACGGGTGTCGACGTGCGTTCAAGCCGGCCCGGGTGCCGCGGCGGACAGCGCCTCGGCGAGAGAGAACCGGTT
>DASSYG010000008.1:0-8341 GCA_035703405.1 Acidimicrobiales bacterium
CGATGATGATCGGCGTCGCGCCGCGGGCGCTCGCGTACGGCAGGCGATCCGCCACGTAGAACACGCTGCCCGGCGGGGTTTCCGGCGCGATCGGTCCGGGGAGCGCGGCTGCGAAATCGTCGATCGTGACCGCGTTCTGCGGTTCGAACAGGACCGCACGGTCATCGGAGGGGGTCCGCAGGAAGAGGCCACAGGCCACCAACCACACCAGCGCGACCCCGGCGAGCGCGACGCCGACATCGAGGCGGCGACGGATGCGCCAGTTCACGAACGTCATGGGGGCGACGAAGCCGAAGATGGCGGGGAGCAGCAGCCGGGTCTGCATGTAGTCGCCGCCCAGGCGCACGATGTAGAGGGTGCAGACCAGCGATCCCAGGCAGAATGCGGCGGCCACGAGCGCTCTTCGCAGGTCTCCGAGAGAGCGGTCCCGGGCGCCGAACAGCCGCAGCAGCGGCACGTACCCGGCGATCACGATGATGGCGACCGGAATCCAGAACCAGTACGGGTTCATCGTGTCACGCAGATAGTTCCAGCCCCAGTCCCAGCGAGTGAGATGAGCGGACTTGGCGATCGCGGTGTTCGGCGTGAGCACGCCGAAATAGCCCATGCGGAGCACTTCGGTCGCCACGGGCAGCGCGACCGCAGCGACGACCATGAGCGACGATCGGCGCCACCCCTTGCCTCGGTCACCGATCAGGATCGCGAGCAGGAACAGCCCACAGAACGGCGCCATGTCGGGGCGCACCAGCACCCCCAGCCCGATCAGAAAAGCACTCGGAAGTCCGAAGCGCTCGTCCGACGCGGACCAGCGGCCGAGCACCCACACACTCGCCCCGAGCCACGCGATCGACAGGCCGTCCTCGAGCCCGGTGGCGATCAGTCGGTAGATCGGAGGAAACACGGCGAGCACCAGCGCGCCCAAGGGGACGAGCAGGTTCCGTTCGCCGGCGTCGCCGTCGAATGCCACCCGGTGCAGGTGTCGGGCGCCGAATGCGGCGAACACCAGACCCGACGCGCCGATGAGCATCCCCCCGACCATGCCGATCCACTCGAGCTGGAAGGGAAGGACCGCATCCCCGGCGATCAAGCCGGCGAGCCACAGCGGACTCGTGAACGCCTCGACCCGTTCGCCGGCGTTGAACACCGGGCCGTTGCCGGCCTGGAACTGGCGGACGATCCGATAGTTGATGAACGAGTCGTCGAGGGTGTGGCGGCGCAGCCAGGCACCGACCAGGAGGATCGCAACGGCCACCCCGACACCGATCCAGGGACCCCGTTGCAGCCACCATCGTTGCCTGGAAACCACCATCGACTCGGACACAGGCGCCGAATCCTACTGGGGAGGGCGCGCAGATCAGGATGCGGCGGATTTGTCCGCGGCCGTTGCCGCGCCGGAGAATACTCACCATGAACGTGGTCGTCACCGTGAAACAGATTCCCGACCCTGCAGAACCCGGGTCGTTGGATGCGGACAACACCCTGAATCGCTCGGGAAAATTGATCCTGGACGAGGCGGACTCCTATGGCGTCGAGATGGCACTCCAACTCGTCGCCGCTGCGGGCGAGGGTGAGGTGACGCTCGTGTCGGTCACCGCGGATGGTGAGGTGTCGGGGCTTCGCTCCGCGCTGGCCATGGGCGCCGACAAAGCGATCCTCGTCTCGGACCCGGCGATCGCCGGCTCCGATGCGCTGGGCACCGCGAAGATCCTCGCCGCGGCCATCGGTCGCGTCGAAGGGGTCGACCTGGTGCTGAGCGCGGTGGAGGCCTCCGACGGCTACACCGGCACGCTCGCCGCACAACTCGCCGAACTGCTCGGCTTCAACGCCGCGACCTTCGCGAAGCACGTCGAGGTCGCCGATGACACCTTGAAGGTGCAGCGCCAGACCGAAGCGGGTTACGACGAGGTGACCACGGCGCTGCCGGCGCTGGTGTCGGTGACCGCAGGAGTCGTCGAGCCCCGCTACCCGTCGTTCAAGGGGATCATGGCGGCCAAGAACAAGCCGGTCGACCAGGTCACGATCGCCGACCTCGGCCTCGATGCCTCCCAGGTGGGCTGGGACGGCGCCCGTCAGCAAATCACCGACGTCACTCCGGCCCCCGAACGGGAAGCCGGCGAAAAGGTCGTCGACGAGGGCGACGCTCACGAGAAGATCGTGGCGTTCCTCGAAGAACTCAAGGTCATCTGAGAAAGGCCCCGATACCTCCATGACTGTTTCCAAGATCTGGGTCCATGCCGAGGCCCTCGACGGCAAGGTCGCGACGATCACCCTCGAGTTGCTCGCCAAGGCCCGTGAGTTGGCCGACACCGTCGAAGCGTTCTATGGCGGCGCCGACGCGGACGCCATCGCCGCCGAATTGGGCGCGCACGGTGTCACCACGGTGCACGCCACCGGTGACCTGCAAAACACGCTCGTCGGGGTGCCCGTCGCCGCAGCGCTGGCCGCCAAGGTCGGCGCCGGTGAGGGGCCCGATGCCTTTCTGTTCGGTACCACGCCCGATGGCCGTGACATCGCCGGGCACCTGTCGGCGAAGATCGACCGCCCGCTGCTGTCGAACAACGTCGATCTGGCGGTCGCCGACGGCAAGATCGTGGCCACCACCCCGGTGTTCGGCGGTACGACCAACGTGTCGACCACGTTCGGGGGTGACGGCGCGGCGATCGTGCTGGTCCGACCCAAGTCGTTCCCCGCAGCAGAATCCGGTGGCGGCACCGCCACCGTCGCCGCACTCGACGTGCCCGCCGATGCGCTCGGTGGGACGACCATCGTCGAGCGTCACGTCGAGGAATCCTCTGGACCGAAGCTCGACGAGGCCGAAGTGGTGGTCTCGGGCGGTCGAGGATTGGGCGAGGCCGACTCCTACGACATGATCGAGACGCTCGCCAAGTTGCTCAAGGGCGCACCCGGTGCGTCCCGGGCGATCGTGGATGCCGGTTGGGTGCCCTACGCCTATCAGGTGGGCCAGACCGGCAAGGTCGTCAAGCCGACCGTGTACCTCGCGTGTGGCATCTCGGGTGCGACCCAGCACCTGGTCGGGATGAAGGGTTCCAAGAACATCATCGCCGTGAACAAGGACGAGGAGGCCCCGATCTTCGGTGTGGCCGACCTCGGCATCGTCGGTGACGTGCACAAGGTGCTGCCCAAGCTCATCGAGGCCCTCCAGGCCCGATCCTGATCCATCGGCCGGGCCCGCCCGCCCGGGTCCGGCCGATGTCAAACTGATCGAGCAGCGATCCGGCCGCCCTCAGACGAGGGGCCAGGGGTAGCGGCGACCGGTCGGGTCGTGGGGAAACACGCCGTCGCGCACCACAGCGCGGGCGCGGGTAGCTACCGCGTCGCGCTCGAACGGATCCAGGAGTTCTTCGAAGTCGTCGGGGAGCCCCTTGTCGCACACGGCGACGATGTCGTCGAGCAGGGCCGGGTCGATCGGCTCGCCGGCGAAGTCCCAGATGACGGTACGCAACTTGAACTGGGCGTGGAAGCACAGGGCGTTGTCGATGCCCCAGACGTGCCGCTGCTCGTCCAACAGACAGTGGCCCGACTTTCTGTCGGTGTTGTTGGCGATCAGATCGAAACAGCACAGCCGCCGCAATTGTGCGTCGAGCGCGGGGTCGTCCTCTTCGATCATCGTGAAGTAGTGGTCGTCGTAGTCGACCTCTACGAATCGCTGCAGCGAGCCTTCCCCGAGGGGGCCCTCCACGGTGACCGTCTCGGGGATGCAGTCCCAACCGAGTGTTCGGGCAAGTTCGTACGCGGCGACCTCCCGACGCCAGATCCCCGGCGGGAAATCGCCGAGCGGGCGCTCGCCCTCGACCGGTTTGTAGATAGCCCGAAGCGGCTCGGCCACGGTGGGCGCAGTCACCTCGACGAGGAAGGTGGCATTCGAACTCCACGCGATCCGGCCGACGAGTTCGATCTCACCACTCGCCTCGAGCAACCCGGCGAGGCTCGGATCAGCTCCGGTCATCCCGCCGAATGGCCGTTGGTGCGCGGACAGACGTGTCCGGCGGGGTCCATCGGCAGTCCGCAGAGGTGACAGAGCGGTCGCGAGCCGGCGAGGAGTTCCTCGGTCGTCGCGATGAGCGAGGCGGCCTGGCCGCGGGAGATGGCGAAACGCGCCTCGCCTCCCGGCGGGTCGCCGGGGAGACCTTCGGTGAGTTCGGAGGCGATGATGTCGATCCGGCCACTTTCGGTGTCGAAGCCGAACGCCAATGTTCCGAGGATCCAGTCTGCTTCGACCGGCTCGTGCAGCGTGCGACTGTTCGGGTCGGGCGCCGTCGGAGGAAGGTCCGCCAGCAACTCGGCGAGATGATGGGCGAGTGCGGCGACGTGTTGCTTCTCGCAACGCAACGCAACGACGGTGTCGTCCTGGCCGGCCTGGAGATAGAACACGCGGCTACCCGGTTCGCCAACGGCGCCGACGACGAAGAAGTCGGGATCATCGAATGTGAACGAAGCTGATGTCGACGCCATCGGGAGCGGCCTTCAGGTGGGGATGGAGCGGACCAGATCGGCTCCGGTGGAGTTGACGGCGAGTACGACCGGGCCGGTGGTCGAATAGCGGACCGCGGTGATCGAGCAAGGCGAGATCACGATGCGTTGGAACAGGTCCAACGGGGTGCCGAGCGCCGCTGCCGCGGCAGCCTTGATGGTGTCGGCGTGGGACACCGCCACGATCGTCTCACCCGGGTGGGCGGCACACAGCCGCGCGATGGACTCGGTGATGCGGAGTTGCATCCCCGCGAACGACTCACCACCTGGGAACGTGAACATGCTGGGCGCGCGCTGGACCGTCTGCCAGTCGTTGCGGCGAGCCAGCGTCGAGATCTGACGACCGGTCCAGTCGCCGAAGTCGCATTCGGTCAGGCCGGCGTCGCGCCGCACCCGTAACCCGCAGGCCTTGGCGATCGGGGCCGCGGTCTCCCGCGCCCGCTCGAGGGGAGACGCATAGACAGCGTGCACGGCCGCCAGCGTGCTGATGCGGTCTGCGACCACCTCGGCCTGGGCCCGGCCCAGATCTCCGAGGTGCAGGCCGGGCGCCCTGCCCGGGAGCACCTTGCCCGTCGTCGGGGTCGTGCCGTGTCGGACGAGCAGCACGGTGGTGGGTTTGGGGGTTCTGGTGGAGGCCACTGTCTGGGCAACCTATCTGTTCTTCTGACATCGCACCGCCGGAGCATCCGAAAATGGTCTGGCCGGGTTGGTCTTCTACCATCGGCCGTGTCGTGAGTACCCACGCAGAACGTGTCGAACAACTGGCGGAACTCGAGAGCCGGATCGTGGAGTGTCGTCGGTGTCCCCGCCTCGTGGCCTGGCGTGAGGAGGTCGCCGTCACCAAGCGGGCTGCCTTCGCGGACGAGACCTATTGGGGACGGCCCGTTCCCGGGTTCGGTGACCCCGATGCCCGGGTCGTGGTCGTCGGGCTCGCCCCGGCTGCGCACGGCGCCAACCGCACGGGCCGCATGTTCACCGGCGACCGCTCCGGCGATTTCCTGTATGCGTCGATGCACCGCACCGGGTTTGCGTCCCAGCCGACCGCCGCGTCCCGTGACGACGGGTTGGAGCTCTCGGGCGCCTGGGTGACCTCGCCCGTGAAGTGCGTCCCACCCCAGAACTCACCGACGACCACCGAACGCGACGCCTGCGCACCCTTTCTGGCCCGGGAACTCGAGGTGCTGCCCTGGCGGGTCATCGTGGCGTTGGGGGGTTTCGGTTTCCAGGTCGTGGCTCGGCATTTCGATGTGCGACCCCGTCCACACTTCGGTCATGCCGTCGAGATCGGCCTCGGCCACGGACGAACGCTGCTCGGCTCGTACCACGTCAGCCAGCAGAACACCTTCACTCGTCGGCTCACTCCCGGGATGCTCGACGCGGTGTTTGAACGAGCCCGGACGCTTGCCGGTCGATGAGCGGGTGCCCCGTCGATTCAAACGGAATTTCGAGCGTCGGTATCCTTGGACGATGCCCGCACCGACGATGAGCCGCCAGACCCCCGCGCGTCGACGAGTCCGCCGCTTCGGGCCACTCGTGGCAGCACTGGCCCTGGTGACCGTGATCTCCGGCGCTTGTGTGGGCCAACGTGACCCGACGGGTTACTCCGCGTCGGTCCGTGAGGACTTCGTCGACGGCTGTCTCGCGGGGTACGCGCCTTCCGACGGCGGCAAGGACCCCGCGCTCGCTCGCAATACCGAGTTGTGCGGCTGCATCTACGACCAGATGGCGAACAAGTCCAAGGGCATCCCCTTCGACGACTTCAAGAGCGCCCAGAGTGCGATCCGCAAGGACCCGAGTGATCCGGCAAACTCGCTCGACAAGCTGATCCCGAAGTTCGACGACTTCGTCGCCACGTGCCAATCCAAGACCGACGCTGGTCCGTGAGTCGGTTGCACAACCCTTGACCCGACGGTCAGGATCTCGGGCATGGACCTGAACTATCCCGAAGAAGCCGAGGAGTTCCGCACCGAGATCCGGGCGTGGCTCCGCGACCATCTGCCCGAGGGCTGGTTCGACGACGACTTTGCGATGACCCCCGCCGAGCGGGCCGCGTTCAACGATGACTGGATCACCACCCTGCACGAGGGCGGCTGGATCTGCGCGTCGTGGCCGACCGAATACGGCGGCAAGGGCCTGACGACCATCCAGAACGTGGTGCTCGCCGAAGAGTTCGCACGCGCCCACGCCCCCATGCGCGCCGACTTTTTCGGCGACACCCTGGTGGGGCCGACGATCCTGCAGTGGGGCACCGAGGAACAGAAGCAGTTCTTCATTCCCAAGATCCTCTCGGGTGAGATCTCGTGGTGTCAGGGCTTCTCCGAACCCAACGCCGGCTCGGATCTGGCGTCGCTCATCACCCGGGCGACCCGTGACGGCGACGAATGGGTGATCGAGGGCCAGAAGGTGTGGACCACCCAGGCGATGAGCGCCGACTACTGCTTTGTGTTGGCCCGTACCGATCCGGATGCACCCAAACACCGGGGCATCTCCTATCTGCTCGTGCCGATGCGCCAGGACGGCATCGAGGTACGTCCGATCATCCAGCCCGACGGTTCTGCGGAGTTCAACGAGGTGTTCTTCTCGGGCGCCCGGTGCCCGATCGACAACATCGTGGGCGGCGTGAACAACGGTTGGAAGGTGGCGATGACGACGCTCGGATTCGAGCGGGGGTCGTCCGCGACGACCAGCTACCGGCGCTTTGCGAAGGAACTCGACGCGATCATCGACATCGCCCGTGACAACGGACGCATCGACGACGCGGTCGTCCGTCAACGCCTCGCGGCCCAGTGGAGCCGGATCCAACTCATGCGGATCAACGGGCTGCGGACATTGACCGCGACGCTGTCGGGCAAGAAGGATCCGGGCGTGGCTGCGCTGGGCGCGCTCAACAAGATGATCTGGTCCGAAACCCACCGCGACACGATGGAGCTCGCACTCGACATTCTGGGCGCCGAAGGCCAGATCTTGACCGGCTCGGACGACGACGAATACGTCGCTGGCGTCGGCAAGCGCGTCACGGCCCGCGACTACCCGGCCTCGCCGATGCAGGTGTCGTTCTTCTTCTCCCGATCCGAGACGATCTGGGGTGGAACGGCCCAGATCCAGCGCAACATCGTGTCCGAACGGGTGCTCGGGCTTCCCCGTGAACCCCGACCGGCCGATGGTCCCAAAGCGTGAGGATGGTCACCTCGGGGGTGCGTTGGCCGCCGGGGGCGCGCCGGTAGAATCGCTTCTTCATGGCTGTCGACCCCCCAGGGCCAGAAAGTCGTTCGATCCCGCGACGGCCGGGTAGCGCGGCCAAGGCATCAGAAACGCTCCGAGGTCCGAGTTCGGGTCCACCGAGCGACGACTCGACCAGGCGCGGTGGTGGTGCCCGTGAACGCTCGAGTCGCCGGACCGGGGTCCAACGTGCCGTCATCGGACTCGGCGGGGTGCTCTCGGCGTTGGTGCTGTTGACCGCATGTACGGTCGGGTACTTCAACTGGCGCCTCGGCCAGATCGACCGGATCGACCTGGGGCTTGCCGGCGCAGCGCCGGGTGGTGCGGAGAACTACTTGATCGTCGGCTCCGATTCGCGCTCGGGGATCTCTTCCGACGATGCCGACGCCGGAGCCTTCCTCGACGATCCCCAGTACCAGGTCGACCCGGACGGTTCGGGGCGGCGCAGCGACACGATCATGATCATGCGGATCGATCCGTCCACCAAGGCCGCACAATTGCTGTCGTTCCCTCGCGACCTGTACGTGCCGATCGCCGGAACCGACCACAGCGACAAGATCAACGCGGCGTTCGGGATCGGCGTGCCAACGCTTGTCGACACGATCCAGGACAACTTCCGGATCCCGATCAA
>DASSYG010000012.1:0-3419 GCA_035703405.1 Acidimicrobiales bacterium
CGTTCTGTGCGATGACGGTCGGTCCACGGCAGCAACTCGAAGGTCGACGCGTCGGGTTGTACCAACAGGTCGTTCTCGACGGTGCGGCTGAATCCGTCGATCGCGGAGCCGTCGAATCCCATCCCGTCGGCGAACGCGTTCTCGAGTTCGGCGGGGGTGATCGCGAAGGACTTGAGCTGGCCGAGCACGTCGGTGAACCAGAGCCGGATCAGCCTGACGTCACGCTCGGACACGGTCTGGAGGACATAGTCGACATGAGGTTCCACGTCTACCATTGTGCGTGACGCGGTTGAGCAGGGGAAGGCGGCGGGCACTAAGTTCACATGCTGTTCACACGCAGCCCGCGCCCGGCTGCACCGACGGCCGCCTTCGTGTGTTCACACGCTGTTCACACAGTGGTCACCGACGGGAAACAACGCCGGCGCACCATCGCAGGCATCGACACGTTCATCGTCCGGCCCGTCACCGTGGTCCGGACCGATACCGAGGAGTTCTGAGTGCCCTTCATGGCCGAATACATCTGGATCGACGGCACCAAGCCCACCGCCCGCCTCCGGTCCAAGACCAAAGTCTGCGCCGAAGGCGAAGAGTTGGGGCTGTGGGGTTTCGACGGTTCCAGCACGTCCCAGGCACCCGGCGAGGCGTCGGACTGCGTGCTACGACCCGTCTGTGATGTGCCCGACCCGATCCGGGGCGGCGCCAACAAGCTCGTGCTGTGCGAGGTCCTCGACGTGGACATGACCCCGCACCCGTCCAACACCCGAGCGGCGTTGGTCTCCACTGCCGAGAAGTATGCGTCCTTCGAGTCGTTGTTCGGCATCGAACAGGAGTACACGTTCTTCAAGAACGGGCGTCCCTACGGGTTCCCCCAGGGCGGCTTCCCCGCCCCGCAAGGCTTCTACTACTGCGGCGTCGGCTCCGATGAGGTGTGGGGCCGGGACATCGTCGAGGACCATCTCGCCGCGTGTCTCGAAGCGGGACTGGGGATCTCGGGGATCAACGCCGAGGTCATGCCCGGCCAGTGGGAATTCCAGGTGGGTCCGCTGGGACCACTCGAAGTATCCGATCAACTCTGGATCGCGCGCTGGCTGTTGTACCGGATCGCGGAGGACTATGACATCTCCGCAACGCTCGACCCCAAGCCGGTGAAGGGCGAATGGAACGGCGCCGGCGCCCACACGAACTTCTCCACGAAGCAGATGCGTGACGGATTCGACGCGATCATCGCGGCGTGTGAGGCACTGGGCAAGGACCCGCGTCGCCACATCGACAACTACGGCGCCGGCATCGAACAGCGCCTGACCGGCATGTACGAGACCGCGCCGTGGCACGAATACAGCTACGGCGTGGCCGATCGGGCGGCCTCGGTCAGGATTCCCTGGCAGGTGAACCGTGACCAGAAGGGTTACATCGAGGATCGTCGCCCCAACGCCAACATGGACCCCTACGTCGTGACCCAGCTCGTCGTCGAGACGGTCTGCTCGAACGCCTGAGCCCGCGGCTCGAGTGAACTGATCCGGTTGTAGGCCCCCCGGCATCGCCGGAGGGCCTACAATTGCCAGCGCGCCGAATCGGTCACGGGCGAGCACGCGACGAAAGAGAGGGTCACCGGGCGATGATGCGGAGAGGACCGCTGGCAGGCAATCCGATCGAATCGCTGCTCGACGCAGCCGCGGACGAGCGAGCCAACGGCGTGATCGAACTCCACAGCGTGGCGGAGGGTCGGGTGTACCTGGTCGAAGGCGAGATCTATCTTGCCGACCTGGTCGAGCAGCGGCCGCTCGAACAACTGCTCCTCGAGGCCGGTCTGCTCACCCAGGCACAGATCGAACGGCACACCGAACCGGGTGACGACGGCCCGTATCTGGCCCTGGCGCTCGACACGGACGCGACGATCGACGAACACGCCATCGCGGACTGGTTGCTGGAGCGCACCGCGACGACGCTCGCCCGGTTCGTCGGGGTCGACCAGGGTGAATACGAACTCGACCCGTACGCCTCCCACTCCGCGGGAATCCTTGCCTCGTGGACGCACAGAGAAGTCCTCGATCGAGCCCGGGTGCTCCGGATCGAGGCCGAGGAGCGTGCCGAAGCCGACCGGATCGAGGCGGATCGCCTCGACGCCGAGCGACGAGCCGAGATCGAGCGGCGCGAGGCAGCGCAACGCGCGGACGCGGAACGTACCGAGGCGGCACGCCTGCAAGCGGCACGCGAGGCGGCCGACCGAGGTGGCGTGTCGGAACGACCCGGCGGCCCGGAGCAGTCCGGTGGGGCCGAAGGAACCCCGGGCGGCCCCGACGTCGGCTCGACCGACACCGTTCGGACCGACCCCGATCCGACCGACGCCGGCGGACCCGATGTCGCCGACCCGCACGCCGACCTGCCGCCGCCACCGGATGCGCCGATTGACGTGCCGCCGGTCCATGCCGTCGATGCGCAGGTGCTCATCGTCACCTCCGATGCCGCACCTGACGGTCTGGACGTCATCGAGCTGTCCCCGCTCGAGTGGCGGGTGGTGGTTCTCGCTGCACGGGGCATGTCACTGACGGACCTGGCCCGGCGTCTCGACCTGGGCCAGGACGAGGTCGCCGGCGCGGTCGCTGCCCTGAGCGATCGTGGGCTGCTCGCGACCGTCGGCTGACCAGTTCTCAGAGATCAGGACGGGCCCCCGCCGATCGGGCCTCTACGCTTGAGCTGTGCCGACGCTGCGGATTGCTTTGTGTCAGTTGGATCTCGTCGTGGGCGATCTCGAAGCCAACGGCGACGCGATCATCGCCGCGATCGCAGAGGCAGACGCGTCGGGGTGCGATGTCGCGGTGTTTCCCGAGTTGGCGGTTCCGGGGTATCCCCCCGAGGATCTGCTGCTCAGCCCTCGCTTCGTCGCCGCGAACCAGCGGGTCGTCGAGCGGGTCGCCGCGGCGACGACGCGTCGTTCGGGGCGCGGCTGTGTGGCGGTCGTCGGTTTCGTCGATTCCGATCACGACCTGTTCAACGCCGCCGCGGTCTGTTTCGACGGTGCGGTGCGAGGCGTGTATCGCAAGAGGGCGCTCCCGAACTACGCCGTGTTCGACGAGGCGCGCTATTTCAAGCGTGGGCGCGGCCCCTACGAGCTGTACCGGATCGGTGGAGTCCAGGTCGGAGTGTCGATCTGTGAGGACCTGTGGGATCCAGCCGGCCCCGTGGCCCATCAGGCGGCCGGCGGTGCCGATGTCGTCGTGAACCTGTCCGCGTCACCGTTCACCGGAGGTCGCCAACGAGAGCGGGAACACATGATGCGGACCCGGGCGTCCGACGCACACTGTGGGATCGTCTATGTGAATCGTGTCGGCGCCCAGGACGAGCTCGTGTTCGACGGGGGTTCGATGGTGATCGACTCGGACGGGTCGGTCGTGAGCCGGGTTGCTCCGTTCTCGTCGCAG
>DASSYG010000014.1:0-3275 GCA_035703405.1 Acidimicrobiales bacterium
AACGACTCGAACGCCTCGGCGGCATTCAGGCGGCCCAGGATGTGTCGCTGGTCTTCGGCCGACATCTCGACCGGCACGCCTTCGACCCGCTGCTGGATCCAGCGCTTCACCTCGGGCCGCGAGATGTGCATGTACTCGATACCGACCGTGCGGCAGTACGCGTTGCGCAGGACGTGCAGCAGGTCGTCGAGCACCATTTCGTGGGTGTCGGCGACACCACCGGTGAGAAAGGTGCGGTCCAGATCCCAGATGGTCAACCCGTGCGTGGCCGGGTCGAGCTCGGAATGCATGTGCGGTTCCTCGGCCGCGAGGGGGTCGAGATCCGCGATCAGATGACCCCGCACCCGGTACATGTTCACCAGGGAGTTCACCTGGAGCTGCTTTTCGATCGCCGCAGCCGTGCGGTCGACGGGGTTCACGTCGCGCCGCCACTGCACCGATTCGTACGGAGTACCCAGCGCCCGGAACACGTCGACGTAGAAGTCGTGATCACCGGTCAGCAACTCGGTCAACCGCTTCAGGAACAGCCCCGACTCCGCACCCTGGATGATCCGGTGGTCATAGGTGGAGGACACCATCATCACCTTGGACACGCCCAGGTCCGCGAGCAGCGACTGGTCGGCGCCCGCGAACTCCGCCGGGTAGCCGAGGGCACCGACCCCCACGATCAGACCCTGGCCCGCCATGAGGCGCGGCACCGACTGCGCCGTACCGATCGTGCCCGGATTGGTCAACGTCGCCGTCGCACCGACGAAGTCGTCGGGTGAGAGCTTGTTCGTCGTCACCTTCCGGATCAACTCGTCGTACGCGGCCCAGAACTCGGCGAAGTCCATCGTGTCGGCGTCGCGGATGACCGGCACGAGCAGCGACCGACGGCCACCGGACTTCTCGACATCTACGGCCAGTCCCAGGCCGACGTGCTCATGACGGACGATGCGGGGCTTGCCGTCGGATCCTTCCACGAAGCTGGCATTCATGGCCGGAACCGCATCGGCCATCGCCCGCACCATCGCGTAGCCGATCAGGTGGGTGAAGCTGATCTTGCCGCCCTTGGAACGCTGCAGATGGTTGTTGATGATCTTGCGATTGACCTCGAGCAGCTTCGTGGGCACATTGCGGTAGCTCGTCGCTGTCGGAACGCCGAGGCTGTTCTCCATGTTCGCCACGACCCGTGCCGCGGCGCCTCGCAACGGTTCGCCTTCGTCCTCGACCGGAGCCGCTGACTTCGCGGGTGCCGTGGACGCCGCGGGCGCGGCCGATGTCGGAGCGGGAGGCGACGGTGTCGGGGTCGACGTCGACGTCGGCGGCGTTGCAGAATCTGCCGGCTCGGCCGCGGTCGTCGGCTTCTTCGGTGTCTGGGGCCGATAGTCGGCGAAGAACTCCCGCCAACTCTCTGCCACTGACGCCGGATCCGCCAGATACTGCTCGTATTTCTCGTCGACCAGCCACGCATTGGGGCCCAGCGACGTTGCTGAGGTGCGCTGTTGTGTCATCGGGTCCAACCCTACCGGGGCTCCCTAGACTCGGAGGTTCTCCGGCTGCATTCCGAAGCCCGAGACAGGACCCGTGACAGAAAGGTGTCGATGAACAACGCGCAGTACATCTTCACGATGCACAAGGTCGGCCGGTTCCACCCGCCCGACCGCCAGGTACTCGCCGACATCTCGCTGTCGTTCTATCCGGGGGCCAAGATCGGTGTGCTGGGTGCGAACGGGGCAGGCAAGTCGTCGCTGTTGCGCATCATGGCCGGCATCGACACCGAGTTCACCGGCGAGGCCCGCCTCTCGCCGGGGTTCACCGTCGGCATGCTCGAACAGGAGCCCTTGCTGGACGAGACCAAGACCGTCAAAGAGAACGTGCTCGACGGCGTCGCCGAGGTCGCCGAATTGTTGACCGCGTACGACGCCGTGCTGGCCCGCTACGCCGACCCCGACGCCGATTACGACAAGATCGGGGCCGAACAGGAACGCCTCGAGGCCGAGATCGCCGCGAAGGGCGCCAACGACCTCGACCGCAACATCGAGATCGCCATGGACGCATTGCGTCTCCCGCCCGCCGATGCGCCGACCACACACCTCTCCGGCGGTGAACGGCGCAGGGTCGCGCTGTGCCGTCTGTTGATGAGCCACCCCGACCTGTTGCTGTTGGACGAGCCCACCAACCATCTCGACGCCGAATCGGTCGCCTGGTTGGAGCGCACCTTGCGTGATTACGGCGGCACCGTCGTCGCCGTCACCCACGATCGCTACTTCCTCGACAACGTCGCCGGGTGGATCCTGGAACTCGACCGCGGACGAGGCATCCCCTTCAAGGGCAACTACTCGAGCTGGCTGGAACAAAAGGAGGCCCGACTCGTCGCCGAGGACAAGGCCGACTCGGCACGGGCCCGCACCCTGCGCCGCGAACTCGAGTGGGTGCGGATGTCGCCGAAGGCCCGCCAAGCCAAGGGCAAGGCACGGCTGACCGCGTACGAGAAGTTGCTCGCCGAGTCACGAGCGGCCGAGGGGCGCACCGAGAAGTTACAGATCACGATTCCGTCGGGAGACCGACTCGGCGACGTGGTGATCGAGGCCGAAGGGCTCATGAAGGGCTTCGACGATCGGCTCTTGATCGACGACCTCTCGTTCTCTCTGCCACCGGCGGGCATCGTCGGCGTCATCGGCCCCAACGGCGCCGGCAAGTCGACCCTGTTCAAGATGTTCGTCGGCGCCGAAAAGCCCGACGGCGGCACCTTGCACATCGGCGACACCGTGCAGTTGGCCTACGTCGACCAGAACCGCACCCTGGACCCTGACGCCACCGTCTATGACGAGATCACCGGTGGCCACGACGTGCTGGACATCGCCGGCCACGAGGTCAACGGTCGCGCCTATGTCGCGTCGTTCAACTTCACCGGCGCCGATCAGCAAAAGCCCGTCGGCGTGCTCTCTGGAGGCGAACGCAACCGGGTCCACCTGGCAAAGACCCTCACCGAGGGTGGCAACGTGCTGCTGCTCGACGAACCGTCCAACGACCTCGACGTCGACACCCTGCGCGCCCTCGAGGACGGGTTGGAATCGTTCGCGGGTTGCGCGGTGGTGATCAGCCACGATCGGTGGTTCCTCGACCGGATCGCCACCCACATCCTCGCCTTCGAAGGCGACTCGATGGTCCGTTGGTTCGAAGGCAACTTCAGCGAGTACGAGGCCTGGCGGCGATCCGAGCTCGGAGGCGCGGCCGAACAGCCTCATCGGATCAAGTACAAGCCGATCACCCGCTGAGATCTGACCGAGTCG
>DASSYG010000046.1:0-2505 GCA_035703405.1 Acidimicrobiales bacterium
GGCCGCTCCTGGAGTCTGGGACGCACTCACGGCCTTTCAGGACACCCCGACTCGACCCAGTCCCGCCTGACCCGAGGCGTCCCGAGGGTTCTGACACTTCCAGAACTCCCGGGATCCTCGTTGGCGGAGGGAGAGGGATTCGAACCCTCGGTGGGCAGTACCCACATACGCTTTCCAGGCGTACCGATTAGGCCGCTCTCGCACCCCTCCTGGGGGTCGGTCCGCCTGAGCGAACCTGGTACCGGCGCCGCGGGTAGGCGGTTCCGAACATGCCACGCTAACGCGCCTGCCGACGACGGCGGTAGCCGTGGCCGCGGCCGCGGCGGCGCCGGCGAAGCGCCGCCGCACGCACGCCCCGCCTCGACGTCAACGGCAGGCGTCGCTCACCGGCGCTCCTTCGCGGCACGAGCCGCTTGGCGTCGCTCCCGGCTGCGCCTGCCTTCTTCGGCCTGCGCATCGGCTTGGTAGACGACGGCACGGAGGGCCCGCATCAGGTCGGGCGTCGAGAGCGACGTGTCGAGCTCTGGCGTGTCGGTGGGCAGGCCGGCGGCGGCGACCGTCGACGTCCAGTGCTCGGTGACGTCGAGGGCGACGGCCCACGCGGTGAAGGCGCCGAGTTCGCCGCGGTCGGCGATCCCGATCACGTCCTCGACGCCACACCCGGAGAGGAAACGACGAAACGCCTCGGTCCGGACCCACCACGTCGATCCGAGCGACGTCCGTACATTGAGCTCCCAGACCCGCAGGACGAACGTGAGGGTCAATCCGCAGATGCCGGCGAGGGCCGGCAGGGCGACACCTCCGATCGGTCCGAGCATCCCGAAGAAAATCGCGGCGAACATCGCCAGGATGCCGAGTGGGACGGCAACAAGCCCGACCCGGTTCCGCCACTTGCGGACCCGTCTCGCCCGGTCCGGATCGGACAGACCCGAATCGAGGAGCCATGCCAACTGCAATGGCTCCAGGGTGCGCCATGCCGCGGCGAAGTCGCGATCGGGCCGGCCGATCCGCGCGCGGGCTCGTCCTGCGAACGCAAGGTCCAAGGTCTCGTCGAGACCATCCGACGATGTCGTTTTCGCAACGGATCTGACCAGGACCACGTCTTCGCTCCCGTCGCGGCCACGTTCACGCACGAACGAGAGCTGCCCCTGCGCGAGATGGCCGATGAACCACGCGAGGCGGCTTGCATCGTCGGGTGCCTCGTTGCGGAGCAGGGCACCTTGCCATGGTTCGAGACCTTGTGGTGGCTCAGGAACCGGCGTCGCCATCGAGGCGATGCGGGTGTCGTCCACTCGCTCTCCACCGGGATCGGATCGACCCCCGCCCGGCCCGGGCACGATGCTCGGATCGAGACCGCCGACCGGAACCATGTCGCGACCCAACCGACGCAGGACACGTCCGAGTGCGAGGCCGGGCAACAGCGCAGAGAGGAACACGATTCCGCCCAGCACCGGCGGGTTCGACCACCAGCGCAGCGGGTCGGGCGGGCCGATCTCGGGGACCGGGACGAAGCGCTTGTCAGGACGGATCACCCCGGCACCACGAAGGGCGGTGACGGTCAGCCGAGCACCGGCCGGAAGGCGGTGTGAGGCGACGACGAGTTCGCCGTCACGACCCTGCCGCACCGTGCACGAGAATCCGGGGGCCACACCGGCGACCCGGCACCTCGGTGTCTCCCACTGCCATGGTCCGACGAGGCGTGCCGCGACGCCCGATACGTCGTCATCCCAGCCGCCACCCAAGACGTCCCAGGTGAGATGACCGTCGGGCGCGACGAGCGACACCACCGAGCGCATCTGATACCCGTGGAGGCCCGATAGCGACGCACGTCGCGGCCCGCCCCTGCCACCTGCCGGCGAGGCGACGCGGACCGCCAGATCGTTTCCCTGGGGCGCACCGACGACCTCGATCGGAACGTCCGCGGTCACGTCGACGAGCCGCGGTACGGCATGGGACCCCGAGTCCGACAGGACGTGCAGAAAGCCGGTACGGCCGCCGCTGCCCTGAGAAGCAGACCAGGTGTAGCGGTAATCGATCGCCTCGACGATCTGCGCGGCCCCGGTGTCGTCCACGACGGCCGACGCCGCGACCGCAAGTCGCGGAGGGTCCGTCCGCGCCGACAAGACGAGCATCGTGGCGAGCGCACCGAGACATGACGCGATGAACAGCACGGCGGTCGCCGCCCGTCGGCCGGCCGGTTTGGAGGTGCGCGTCCGTCGCAACCACCCCTCCAGCGACGGCTCACCGGTGCCCATCGCGACCTCCATTTCGGCCAGCCTGTCGACCGGCGCGTCGGTCGGCGTGTCGGGCGACATGGTCCGATTCGGCACGCGCGGTGAGCGTGAGGATCGCCTCGGTGCCCGGCGCCGACCGGACGACCCCGGCGCTCCGGGCCAGCGGCCCCCACCGATCGATCTCCCCCAACGCGATCGCCCAGATCGTGTAGTCGCGCAGCACGCCACGTTCGGCGGCGTCCACCACGTGGCGAGTCTCCGATCCGGCGAG
>DASSYG010000048.1:0-2359 GCA_035703405.1 Acidimicrobiales bacterium
CGACCGCCTGGGCTGCCGCGGAAACGGGTGGTGATCGCGGGCCGATCGCTGGTCGCCTTCGCGTGGGGCGGGCACTGCGGAACCATTTTGATCGGGTCAACGCGGCGGTCGGTGATGGGCGCCTCACGTTCGATCACGCAAGGACACTGGCGAACGCGTCGAACCCGCGCATCGCCGACGTGTTCGCGGCTGCACAGGATGAGATCGTCGCTCTTGCACAAGCCTCGACGTTCCCCCAGTGGAAGCGCGACGTGATTGCCCTGGCCGAACACGCCGATGCTGATGGTGTCGAACCCGACCCGTATGCCGGCAACGAACTCCACCTTTCCAAGACCCTGGATGGTCGCACCGAGATCGGCGGTTCATTCAGCGCGGCAATCGGGCTCGCCATCCGCACCGCGATCAACGCGAAGGCGAGTGAGCTGTTCCGACGCTTCTCCCACGACCACAACCTCACTCCCGACATGGAAATACCCGCCCGCAAGGTCTTGCGTGCCCTCGCTCTGGACGAACTCATCCGCATCGCGACCGGCGCCGAACCCGGCTCGGGGGGCGTGCCCCGCGCCGAGGTCACCCTGTTGCTCCATGACCATGAGGTGACCGACGCCGAGGGCACCCCGATACCCCAAGCCGACGCGGACGTGTGGGGGTGTGACCCCGAAGTATGGGCCGTGGTCGCCAACGAGATGGGCATCCCCGTCGACGTCGGCCACACCAAACGACTCGCCACGATCGCGCAACGCCGCGCCATCGCCATTCGTGACGGCGGCTGCACCTTCCCCGGCTGTGACGCCCCGATCGACTGGTGTGACCACCACCATGTGTGGGACTGGCACAAAGGCGGCCCCACCGACATGGCGAATCTGATTGCTCTGTGCCGTCACCACCACGGTGTCACCCACCGCACCGGCTGGAAGATGACCCTCGATGCCGACCAGATCCCCCACTGGACCACCCCAACAGGCGACCACCTCACCGGCCAACGCCACCACCGCACCTGTGACCACGAACGCGGGAGCCCCGGCCCCAGCGACCGACCGAACCGTCCACGACGACAACCCGACCAACCCCCACCCACACGCCGCGACCACGTCCCGGTCGCCCGCTGTTGATCTGGGTCTGCCCTGGCCGCGCACACGCCGCAGCTACAGCGTCGAGCGTCGATACTTCATGGTCGGTCTCATCGGGTCATCAGCGCGCTTGACCGGCGAATCAGTCGAACACGTAGCGGCTGGTGGGGATCACCTCGATGCGGTCGAAGTCGAGGAACTTCGACGTGCTTGCCACCATGCGGGCCGTGTGGTCGGCGAGTCGTTCATCGTCGTCGACCGCGTCGAAGAACACGTGCGGATCGTCCATCGCGCCCGCGGGAAAGCACTCCTCGACGATCCCGTCGACCGGATCGGATGCGTCGAGTCCGTCGTCCCGGACGCCGGCCGTGGCGAGGCGACGCACGACGACGTTCTGGGTGTACGAGAACGTGCTCTGGGTTTCGATCGCCACATCGGTGTGCTCGTCGAGCCACGCCGCGAGGAACGCGTCGAATGTCTGGCCCGACGGCCGTCGCAGCAGCGCGATCTGGGCGAATCCCGGCGTGCGCTCGCCCCGAGGCGTGGCGGCACGGGCCTCGACGAGAGGACACGACTCGGTCACCAGATACGCCGTCAGCCCGGCGTCGGGACCGGCGGCTTCCTGCACGGCGGCGTCGAGGGGCGCCCGACCAGCGCGGTGGGCGGTCGCCAGCCACAGCGACACGAACGCATCCGGTGATGGGGTCTGATGCTCGATGCGCCAACGGCCCGCCGCCACCACAGCAGCGTCGACCAGGTTGACCTGGATGCGAGTCGCCCCGGCCGCAGTGAGCGCATCGGCCGATCCGAGCAGCCGGTCACCGTCGGCCCTGGTCAGTACATAGATGATCTTCTCCACAGCCTGGCTCCTTCACCGCTTCGGACATGACCGGACAATGGATCACCCCCCGTGCAGCGGCGGCTCACAAGGCGATGACGTGGCCGACGTCCGGGGCGACACGCCCTGCCAAGGTCTGTTCCCACGCGTTGCGCAGCCCCTCGGGTCCGTCGCCAACCGTCACGTTCACCCAGCCTGCCACCACACCCACGAAACGCGCCCAGGCGTCGGCATGGCGCTCTTCGACCCCGCCGGGACCCCAGTCGGCAGAACGGATGCGCATCCGGTCGGGGGCGAAGAAGAACGTCGGCGCGGCCCCGGGCAGCGGCTCTGACGCCTCGGGGTCGGGTGGGGCGTCGTGGTGCGCGGCACCGACCACTGCGGAGTGCACCGGGCTCACGCGCTCGTGCACCCGACGGCGGGTCCCCGCATCGCCGGCGCTGTCGACAAG
>DASSYG010000079.1:0-6624 GCA_035703405.1 Acidimicrobiales bacterium
CGTCGCCGATGTGACCCGCGTCGACGCGGACCTGGGAGTGGTGGTCGCCTACGGGAGGATCATTCCCTCCTCGGTGCTCGATGTGCTCGCCGTGGTGAACCTGCATTTCTCGTTGCTGCCTCGCTGGCGGGGCGCGGCGCCGGTGGAGCGGGCGTTGCTGGCGGGCGACGACCGCACCGGCGTGTGTGTGATGGACGTGGCCGAAGCACTCGACGAGGGCGATGTGTACGCCCGGGCCGAGGTCGTGATCGGCCCGGATGCGACGCTCGACTCGCTGCGCGGCGAGCTCGTCGATCTCGGGACCGCGTTGCTGCTCACCGGGCTGCGCGACGGTTTCGGACCTCCCGTGCCCCAGCAAGGCGAACCGGTCTACGCCGCGAAGATCACCCAGGACGACAAGCACCTCGATTTCACGCGCCCTGCGGAAATGGTCCGCCGGGTGGTGTCGCTCGGGGGAGCGTGGACGACGTTCCGCGGCAAGCGTTTCAAGATCCATGCGGTGCGGGTGCTCGATGGTCGAACATCCGCTCCGGGCAGCATCGCTCCGGCATCCGACGGGGTCGGGCCTCGTGCGGGGACGTCGGAGGGTTGGGTCGAGCTCGTCGAGGTGCAACCCGAAGGCAGGCCGAAGATGGCCGCCATCGACTGGGCACGTGGGGCCCGGCTCGAATCGGCCGATCGGTTGGGGTCGTGACCGCTCCTGCCCGCGGCCCGCGGGCCTTGGCGTTGCGGGCGCTGACCCGCATCGACGAAGACGGGGGCTACGCGAACCTCGTGCTCGCCGCCGAGTTGGGTCGCACCGAACTCGACCGGCGCGACCGGGCGCTGGTCACCGCGCTGGTGAACGGCACCACGCGCATGCAGCGCGCCTGTGACCACCTGGTCGACCGGTACCTGCAGCGCGAGATCGACCCTGACGTCCGCCGGATCCTGCGCCTCGGGGCCTACCAACTCGTCTTCATGCAGATCCCACCCCACGCGGCGGTGTCCGCGACGGTGAGCCTCGCGCCGCGACGGGTGTCGGGGTTGATCAACGCCGTGCTCCGCCGGGTCAGCGAACATCCTCTCGACCCGGGCGATCCAACGCAGTGGCCCGATGAGGCGACCCGGTTGAGCTACCCGGACTGGATCGTCGAACGCCTCACGGCCGACCTGGGTTCCGACGATGCCGTCGCGGCACTGACGGCGATGAACGTCCCGGCGCCGGCGACGACCCGCGACGACGGCTACGTCCAGGACGCCGCCTCCCAGGCGGTCGTCGACGTCGTCGGAGCCACCCCGGATGAGCTGGTCGTGGATCTGTGTGCGGCGCCCGGCGGCAAGGCGACCGCGCTGGCGGGCGATGCGAAGCGGGTGATCGCCCTGGATCACACCTCGGGCCGGGTGGGATTGATCGTGGCGAACGCGGCGACCACCGGGGTGGCCTCGCGCCTCGACCCGGTCGTGGCCGACGGTCGCCAACCGCCACTGCGGCCCGGTTGTGCCGACGCGGTGCTCCTCGACGCGCCGTGTTCGGGGTTGGGATCGCTGCGTCGGCGCGCCGATGCCCGCTGGCGGATCACCGCGGCCGACGTGGATTCTCTGGCTGCGTTGCAAGCCGAGTTGCTCGTCGCCGCGGCGGCGCTGGTGCGACCGGGCGGCCGGTTGGTCTACAGCGTGTGCACGCTCACCGAGGCAGAGACCGATGCGGTCGCTGCACGGTTTGTCTCGGCGATGCCCGCATTCGTGGCCGACCCCCTCGGCGATGCGTGGAAACCCGCCGGAGTGGGAGCGAGGCTGATGCCCACGGTGGACGGACGCGACGGCATGAGTTGTTTCCGCTTCCGTCGATCGTCGACGGCCTGAGGGCCGATAGGTTCGGGAAGGTGGACGCCGAAGAGGACCGCACCATGATGCGACGGGCGTTGGACCTGGCCGAGTCGGTGCGTCGGGTCACGTCGCCGAATCCATGGGTGGGCTGTGTCATCGTCAGCCGTGACCGGCGGATCTATGAAGGAGCGACCGAGGCGGCAGGCGGCCGTCACGCCGAAGCGGTGGCCGTAGATGCGGCCGGCAGCGCGGCGCAGGGAGCGACGGTCTATGTGACGCTGGAGCCGTGTGCCCACCAGGGACGCACGCCACCGTGCGCGCAGGCGTTGATCGAGGCGGGGGTGGCTCGCGTCGTCGTCGCCGTCGAGGACCCCGACTGGCACGTCGAGGGCCAGGGGACCCAGGCACTTCGTGCCGCCGGCATCACCGTCGATCGCCCCGGCACTGCCGACGTCGCCCGGGCCGAGGCGTTGCTGGAGCCCTACCTGGTGCAGCGGCGCACCGGTCGCCCCTATGTGGTGTGCAAACTCGCCGCGTCTATGGACGGCCGGACCGCCGCCCCCGACGGCACGAGCCAGTGGATCACCGGCATCGAGGCCCGCACCGACGCGCATCGGCTGCGGGCCGAGTCCGATGCGATCATCGTCGGGGCCGGCACGGTCCGCGCCGATGACCCGAGCCTCACCGTGCGGCTCGTGGACGCGCCCCGGGGCGATCCGCGCCGCATCGTGTTGGGGGCGATTCCCGATGGCGCCAAGGTGCTGCCTGCGACCACTCACGACGGGGCGCTCGAGCCGTTGCTCGACGTGCTCGCGATCGAGGGGGTCATCCAGGTGCTCGTCGAGGGAGGAGCCGGGGTCGCCCACGCATTCCATGCCGCCGGACTTGTCGACCGCTACGTGTTGTATCTGGCACCGATGTTCTTGGGCGGCGACGATGCCCGCGGGCTGTTCGACGGCGCCGGTGCCGGCACCCTCGCCGAGGCCTGGCGTGGCCGTATCGACCGGGTCGAGCGGCTTGGGTCCGACCTCCGGGTCGAATTACTACCCGAGCCGTAATTCACGTCCAGCGGAGCCGGTCGGGGTGGGTCACCGTGGCGACCAGGCGGTACCGTCATGGTCACCTCGACGCTGCTCCGGCGTCGCCGAACACCAAGGACCACCCCGGCAACATGTTCACCGGCATCGTCGAAGAATTGGGCAGGGTCGAGTCCCGTAACGGCGGACGGCTGCGAATCGGTGCGGTCACGGTGCTCGCCGATGCTCAGCTCGGCGCGTCGATCGCGGTCAACGGGGTCTGTCTGACCGTCGTCGACGCCGGTGACGACTGGTGGGAAGCCGACGTCGTGGAAGAGACCTACGCCCGAAGTGCACTGGGAGAGCTGTCCTCGGGTGATCCGGTCAACCTGGAGCGTCCCGTGAAGGTGAGCGATCGATTGGGCGGCCATATCGTCCAGGGCCATGTCGACGCGGTGGGCACGATCGTCCAAGCGGCGCCGGACCTGCGTATCGAGATCCCTGCTGACCTGCTGCGCTACGTGGTGGCGAAGGGGTCGATCACGGTCGATGGCATCAGCCTCACCGTCGCTGCGCTGCACGACGACGGGTTCTCGGTCGCGATCATTCCCCACACGGCCGAGGTCACCACGCTCGGTCACAAGACCGTCGGTGATCAGGTCAACATCGAGCTCGACGTCGTCGCCAAGTACGTCGAGTCGCTCCTCGGGGGACACGAACGATGAGCCCCGTCGTGGACGGCCGAAACACCGAGGTGGCCGAGTACGCTCGACGACGGTGTACCACCTACGGTTCGGTCATGTTTGAACTGGACGCCCCATGAGCGAGGAGGCCAAGCCGATCGAAGGGCGGCACCGCCCGACGTCGAGCGATGTTCCCGACGGATTTTCCACGGTCGAGGACGCGGTCGCCGCGATCTCCCGGGGCGAGATCGTGGTGGTCGTCGACGACGAGGACCGTGAGAACGAAGGCGACCTGATCATGGCCGCGGAGTACGTCACGCCCGAGAAGGTGGCGTTCTTCCTGCATCACACCTCGGGGTTCATCTGCGCACCGATCACGACCGAGCGGGCCCACGAACTCGACCTCAAACCGATGGTCGAACACAACACCGAGGCACAGCGCACCGCGTTCCTGGTGAGCGTGGACCTGCGTCAGGGCACCACCACCGGCATCTCCGCGTTCGACCGTGCCGCCACGGTCAAAGCGCTCGTCGACCCCTCGACGCGTCCCGGAGACCTGGCCCGTCCCGGCCACATCCTTCCGCTCGAGGCCCGCCCCGGTGGGGTGCTCAAGCGTGGAGGCCACACCGAGGCGACCGTGGATCTGGCGCGGATGGCCGGGTTGTACCCGGCGGGGATCCTGTGCGAGATCGTGGACGATAAGAAGATGGGCATGGCTCGCACCGAGGAGCTCAAGGCCTTCGCCGCCGAGCACGGTCTGTGTCTGATCTCGATCGCACAGCTCATCCGGTACCGACGCCAGCACGAGAAGCTGGTCAAACGGGTCGCGGAGGCCCGCATTCCCACCCAGTGGGGTGATTTCACGTGCTACGTGTACGAGTCGATGCTCGACGGGGAGCAGCACGTCGCGATGGTGCGCGGCGCAGTCCAGGGGCGTCAGGACGTGCTGGTGCGGGTGCACTCTGAATGTCTGACCGGGGACGTGTTCGGCTCGCTGCGGTGTGACTGTGGCGTGCAGCTCGACGCGGCGATGCGCAAGATCGCCGAAGAAGATCTCGGCGTGGTCGTGTACCTGCGGGGCCACGAAGGCCGGGGGATCGGCATCGGTCACAAGATCCGCGCCTATGACCTGCAGGATCAAGGCGCCGACACCGTCGATGCCAACCTGGCCCAGGGCCTGCCCGTGGACAGTCGTGAGTACGGGATCGGAGCGCAGATTCTTGTCGATCTCGGGATCACCACGATGCGACTGATCACGAACAACCCGGCCAAGTACGGCGGCCTGGAAGGGTTCGGGCTCGGCATCGCGGAGCGGGTGCCCTCCATCACGGCCCCCAACCCAGAAAACATCCGCTACCTGCGCACCAAGCAGGAACGCATGGGCCACCTGCTCGAAGGCCTCGACGACCTGTTCTAGGAGCGTGGGTCAGAACTGGCCCGTGTGGGCCGGGTGGGGGCGGCAGAGTCGGTTTTGTGAGGGTCGGGCCGGACCATGACGGCATCACCCATCGGGCTCCGAATGCCTCGAGCAGCCCATCGTGGTGTGGTCCGGGAAACGTCTGTTCGAGTCGGCCGGTTGCTATGATCCTCTGAGGCTGGCAACTTTGCCGCCCTTAGGGAAGGCGCCCGGACGACCATCGGTCCATTGGCTGCGTCGCGATCTCAACGCCTCCTCTGAGCTTTCAGAGGAGCGATATGCAACCGTTGTCCCCCACGTCGTCCACCGATGCTGCGCGTCCCGACTCCGGCGGCGTCCCAGCGTCATTGCCCACCGGCGCCACCGCTGTCGTGTACTGCGAAGGCCAGTTCGGCGAGCAGGACGGCAAGACCGCCAACGGGCTCGTGCGCCACTCGGAGCGCTACGAGATTCTCAGCGTCATCGACAGCGTCCAGGCTGGATCTGATGCCGGGATGTTCCTCGACGGTACCGCGAACGGCATCCCGGTGCTCGCCGGCCTGAACGAGGCCCTCACCCACGCCGGGCGCGTGCCCGACTACCTGATCTGTGGCCTGGCTCCTGCCAACGGGCTGCTCTCACCCCCCGAACGCCTGGTGCTGCTCGACGGCATCGCTCGAGGCATGCACATCATCAACGGTCTCCACGAGTTCCTGAACGACGATGCCGAGTTCGTGGCCGCAGCCCTCCTGGCCAACGTGACGATCACCGATGTCCGTCGGCCGAAAGACAAAAAGGACCTCCAACTCTTCTCCGGTCGGATCTTCGACGTGACGTGTCCCCGCATCGCCGTACTCGGTACCGACGGATCCATCGGCAAGCGGACCACCACCATCCTGTTGGTGCAGGCGCTGAACGACCGAGGGGTGAAGGCCGTGATGGTCGGAACGGGCCAGACGTCGCTGATCCAGGGCGGCAGCTACGGCGTGGCGATCGACGCCATCGTCCCCCAATTCTGCTCGGGCGAGGTCGAGGCCCAGGTCGTGGCGGCCTGGGAGAACGAGGATCCCGACGTGATCGTGGTCGAGGGCCAAGGTGCGCTCAGCCATCCCGCTTACCTGACCTCGGGCCACATCCTGCGTGGCAGCCGACCGGTCGGTGTGATCGTGCAGCACGCGCCAAAACGCCGGGTGCTGGGCGACTTCCCGATGATGCCGATGCCCACCGTGGCCAGCGAGGTCGCCCTCATCGAGGCGTTCGCCGACACCCGGGTGATCGGAATCACCATCAACCATGAGCACATGAATGAAGTCGAGATCGGCCAGGCCATCGACCGATACGAACACGAGCTGGCCTTGCCGGCTACCGACCCGCTGACCCGGCCGCTCGATCGGCTGGCTGACATCGCACTCGACGCCCTCCCCAGCCTTCGGCCGTTGCTGGCCGAGGCTGGGCGGTGATCGCTCCGCGCTTGGAAGTCGACCTGGTCAAGGTCGAACACAACGCGCGGGAACTCGTCACTCGATTGTCGGCCAAGGGCATCAACGTGACCGGAGTGACAAAGGCCGTCCTCGGTGATCCGTCGGTGGCCGCGGCCCTACAGCGCGGCGGCGTGGTCGGGGTAGGAGACTCCCGGGTCGAAAACCTGACTCGGATGCGCAGCGTCGGCAGAACCGCGCCGACGACCCTCATCCGTACACCCATGCCCAGCCAGGTCGAC
>DASSYG010000102.1:0-2706 GCA_035703405.1 Acidimicrobiales bacterium
CATCACCGCCCGTCTCGCACCAACCGACGCCGCGAACGTCTGTGCCGTGATCGACAAAGACGTCACTATGAACTCGACCGTTGCCAACACCCCGGCCGACGCTCCCATGGGAGCGCGCGAGTCTCCGAGCCTGGGTCGACAACGCGCCGACGCACTCGTCCGCGTCACCACCGAACCGGACTCGGGCAGCAGCGCGGGTCGCACCGAAGTCGTCGTGCACGTCCGCGACACTCACAACACCCTGGCCGACGGCACCTCTCTCACCGATCACGCGGTGACCCGTCTACTCCCGGAATCGTTCATCTCCCTGCTCATGCACGACGCGGACCGCAGACCGATCGATGCGAGCCCCCACCGTCGCTTCCCTACCAAACGTCAACCACGAGTCCTCGACGAACGCTTCACCGAATGCGCCCACCCCGGCTGCCACGCACACGTCATACTCCAAGCCGACCACGTCGTCGCCTACGACGACGCAGGCCCCACCACCATCGACAACCTCCAACTCCACAGAGGCCGAGCCGCCAGGCGACGCCGACCAATAGGCACAGTGGCCTGTTCGCTGAGCAGAGCTCAGCGAATGACAACAGAGTGCCACTACCGATGTGACGTGACCGCGGAGCGTTCCCACGGACCCCACAACCGAGCCAAAGAACACGCCCGGGCCCGATCCCGATCCGCGCGTCGCGGCTCGCGGGTATTGCCCCCGGTTGCAAAGGTATGATGCCGGTATGAGCACGAAAGTACGTAAGACCCTCACGCTTGACCCCGATGTGGTCGCGAGCTTCGGCGACGATGCCGGAGCGCTCTCGGCGACCGTGAACACGGTGCTGCGGGAGGAGATGCTGCGCCGCTCCCGCCGTGCCGCTCTGGTCGCGTTCGTCGCCGAACTCGACGCCGAGTACGGCGAGCCTGATCGCGCCGAGGTCGACCGCTTCCGGCGAGCACTCCAGTGAGCGTGCTCGTCCTCGATTCAGAGGCGTTCTCGCGGCTTGCCCGGTCCCGTTCGGGACACCCGCCCGGCGCGGTCCACGCCGCGCTCATGGCCGCCGCCGAGAGAGGTGCCGACGTCGTCGTGCCGGCGGCGGTGCTCGCTGAGCAGTATCGCGGCGGTCCCCACGATCAGGTCGTCGACGCATGCCTCGGCCGCTACAGCGGCATCGACGTCGCCGATACGACCCGAGGCCTGGCCCGTACGATCGGCAACCTCCTCGCGCGTGCAGACCGAGATTCGACCGACCACGTCGATGCGTCGGTCGTGGCGGTCGCGCTCGCCGCAGGCGGAGGGGTCATCGCCACCGGCGATCCGGACGATCTCGGCGCGCTTGCCGCCGGGCTGCCCGGCCTGTCGGTCGAATCGATCTCCTGACAGCCGGGCACGGCCGGGTTTCGGCACGAAGACCTTCATGCGCCGTCCAGGGCGGACACGACCGAACAGTTCCGAGTACCGCTGCCCGACGGCGCAGTGGACGTGGTGATCTCCAATTGCGTCATCGACCTTTCCACCGACAAGCCAGCCGTGCACGCCGCGCCGATCCGCGCCACCAAGCCCACGACCGAGACCTGACTGGGTGCCCAGACGGCATGACCCGACCCACGACGCGCCGCACCGCTGCATCGGCACGCGACTACACGTTGAAGCGGAACTCCACGACGTCACCGTCTGCCATCACGTAATCCTTGCCCTCGACCCGCAATGTGCCGGCGTCACGGGCGGCGTGCCACGAACCCGCCTCGAGCAGCTCTTGCCAACCGATCACCTCGGCCCGGATGAAACCCCGCTCGAAATCGGTATGGATCACTCCCGCCGCCTGCGGCGCCCGCGCGCCCGCACGGAACGTCCACGCCCGGGACTCCTTCTCTCCCGTGGTCAAGAACGTTCGCAGTCCGAGCAGGTGGTACGCGGTGTGCAGAAACCGCGGGAGCGCGCCTTCGCCGAGGCCGAGCGCGTCGAGCATCTCGGCGCGCTCTTCGCCGGTGAACTGGGCGGCCTCGGCCTCGAGCTGCACACACATCCCGATCACCTCACCCGCCCCGCCCAGTTCTTCGATCACCGGTGCGGTCACCGCGTCGATGTCGGCGAGTTGGTCCTCGCCGACATTCACCAGCGCCATGACCGGCTTGTTGGTGAGCAGGAAGTACCCGTGCAGCAGTTCGCGCTCGGTCGCCCCGAGCGTCGAGCGGTAGATCGGGGTGCCCTCGGCAAGCAATTCCTGCGCGGCAGCCAGCGCCGCGACCTCGTCCAGAAGTGATGGGTCCTGCTTGGCGGCCTTGGTGCGCTTGGTGATCTGAGACTCGACGCTTTCCAGATCCGCGAGGGTCAATTCGATCTCGAGGATCCGCAGATGCTCGAGCGGGTCGGCCGGGCCGGGCACGTCACCGTCGGCGAACGCCCGCAACACGTACACGACCGCGTCGGCTTCACGGATCCCACCGAGAAACCGATTGCCCAGTCCCTCGCCCTGGCTCGCCCCTTCGACCAGGCCGCCGATGTCGACGAACTGCACCGACGCGGGGATGACCTTACGGCTCTGGCTCATCTCGGCCAGCCGGTCGAGCCGGTCGTCGGGCACCTTCGCGACGCCGACGTTCGGATCGGTCGTGGCGAAGGCATAGGGCGCTGCGAGGGCACCGCCGCCCGCCAGCGCGTTGTACAGCGACGACTTGCCCGCGTTGGGTAGACCCACGAATCCGAAGCGCTCCATG
>DASSYG010000311.1:0-8602 GCA_035703405.1 Acidimicrobiales bacterium
TCCTCCACACCCGCAACCCACTCGGCGACCACCACGACCTGCTGATCGCGAACCTGTTCGCCCAGGCCGAAGCCCTGGCGTTCGGTCAGGATTCCGACAATCCCCACCAGGTCTGTGAGGGGAACCGACCGACCTCGATGCTACTCGCGGATGAACTCACGCCGTTTTCACTCGGTGCACTCATCGCGCTCTATGAGCACAAGGTGTTCGTACAGGGCACGATCTGGGGCATCGACTCGTTCGACCAATGGGGCGTCGAGTTGGGCAAGAAACTCGCGGTGCGCATCATCGACGAGTTCGCTTCGGGTGACGTGGGCGACCACGATTCGTCCACCGCCCGCCTGATCAGTCGCTATCTGGCTGCTCGTCGTCCCTGATCCGGGCCCAGCGACGCCCCCGGCTGATCGCCATCGCCGCGTAGGTCAACCCGGCAGCGCCGATCGCCCCGCCAGGCAACGGTGACCAAGTGATGGCGAGCACCAGGCCCACGATGCCGATGAGCATCCCGATCGTGGTGTCGACGATGATCGGCGTGCGCCAATTCGACGCCCGGATCAGGCGCTGCTTCTCGGCCTCGGAACGGGTCGCAGCGTCGAGCACCCGGCGCGCGGAGGAACCACGCGTTCGCCGAGTCGACCAGTCTTCGGGTGAATCAGCCATGGCCCATGATTCTGCCTGCCGGTAACCTGCTCGGGTGACTTCGACTGAGAACTCCCTCCACGTCAAGCCCGGCCACACCTTCGCCGACGCGTTCGAGCGGGCCCGCAAAGTCGCCCCCGAAGCGTTCGGAGCCGACCGGCTCAACAACTTGTGGGCCGGGCAATGGCGCACCGAAGGCACCTCGCACGCTGCCGTTTCTCCGGTGGACGGATCGGCGATCGTGGGCCCGCCGATGCTCGACGCGGCGATGGCCAGCGCGGCGATGGAAGCCACCGTGGCCGAACACGACACTTGGCGTCGGGTGCCGCTCGCCGAGCGCCAGGCCCGAGTGCGCCGAGCGCTCGAGCGGCTCGATGAGCACCGTGACCTGTTGACGCTGTTGTTGGTCTGGGAGATCGGCAAACCGTGGGGCCAGGCGGCGACGGGGGTCGACCGGACGATCTCGGGCGTCGAGTGGTACTGCGACGAGGTCGAGGTGATGCTCACGGGGCGGCGACCGCTGCCCGGCCCGGTGTCGAACATCGCCTCGTGGAACTATCCGCTGTCGGTGCTGGTGCACGCGATGTTGATCCAGGCGCTCGCCGGCAATGCGGTGATCGCGAAGTCGCCGACCGACGGCGGCGTGAACGCATTGACCCTCGCCGTGGCGCTCGCCGCGGCCGAAGGCCTGCCCCTCACGCTGGTGTCGGGCAGCGGTAGCGACCTGTCGCCGGTGCTGGTGAACTCCCCCGAGATCGGGTGCGTGTCGTTCGTGGGTGGGCGCGACACCGGTGGCCAGATCGCGTCGCAGCTCGCCAATACGAATCGGCCTCACATCCTCGAACAAGAGGGCCTGAACACGTGGGGCATCTGGGAGTTCTCCGACTGGGATTCCCTCGCCGGTCAGATCCGCAGCGGGTTCGCCTACGGCAAGCAACGCTGCACCGCGTATCCGCGTTACGTGGTGCAACGATCGCTGTTCGACCAGTTCCTGGCCATGTACCTGCCGGTGCTCGCCGACCTGCGCTTCGGCCACCCGCTAGCCGTCGCCGCCGACGACGACGCCCCGCCGACGCTCGACTTCGGCCCGTTGATCAACGCGGCGAAGATCGCCGACCTCGAATCCAAGATCGCGGCCACGATCGACCATGGGGCGGTGCCGCTGTACCGGGGCAGCCTCGACGATGGCGCGTTCGTCGACGGCCAGGACCGCTCGGCGTACTTGGCGCCGATGGCGATGTACGACCCGCCGCGCTCGTCGCCGTTGCATCACGCCGAACCGTTCGGTCCGGTCGACACGGTCATCGTCGTCGACACCGAAGCCGACCTGCTCGCGGCGATGAACGCATCGAACGGGGCGCTGGTGTCGTCGGTCGCCTGTGACGACCCCGAGGTGGCCCAGCGGCTCGCTTCACAGGTGCAGGCGTTCAAGGTCGGGATCAACAAGACCCGGTCGCGTGGCGACAAGGCCGAACCCTTCGGCGGCCGGGGTGCGTCCTGGCGAGGAGCGTTCGTCGGCGGCGAACTGCTCGTCCACGCAGTCACCGAAGGCCCAGCCGACGAGCGCCGCTTCGGCAACTTCCCCGATTACCGCCTCGAACCGCAGACCTGATCGTGCCGGGTCGGCGTCAGCTTGCTGAGGCCATGGCGGTCACGGCGTCGTCGATGGAGTAGCGGGGGTCGCCCCCGCTACCGGCGCGGGGGTTCCCGGGTACACCGCGGCATCGATGTCGGGCACGCAGATCGGGTGGCCGGATCAGGTGGTCGTGTTGGTCGATGAAGCTGAAACCCTGTTCACCGTCGGCGTCGATCCGGAATGCTCCGTGATGCACCAACCGATGATGTCGGTTGCACAACAGGACCAGGTTCGCCATGTCGGTCGGGCCGCCGTCTTCCCATTCGATCACATGATGCGCGTCGACGTAGCGGCTGTTGGCACACCCGGGGAACCGGCACCCGTGGTCGCGGGCGGCGAGCAGGCGGCGTTGTTTGTCTGAAGCCAGACGCTGCACACGTCCCAGATCCACCGCGGTGCCGTCCGCGCCGCGGACCAGGCCACGGATCTTCGCGTCACAGGCGAGCCGGCGGGCATCGGCGAGTGTCAGGCCCGGTGCGTTCTTCGCGTCACACAACCCGCCATCGGTGGCACCGCAGAGAAACTCGGCGTCGATGTGCAGGACCACTTCGGTGTGCTCGCCGCGCACAATCGGTACCGGCCCAGCTTCCAGGCGGTTCGCTGCCACCGCAACCAAGGCGTCAAGGCGTCGTTTGGCGGTCGGCAACGGTGCCGACACCGCCGCCGCATCATCATCGTTGTTGGTGTCGCCGCCGTGCTCGGCGCGCCATTGGGTTTCGATCTCGGTTTCCAACGCGGCCTGCACGACCGCGGCGTCATCAGGGGTGAGGATCGCCAACAGTTCGCGTAGCCCGTCGTCGCGGGTGTGCCAGAACGCGCCGCACACCGCTTCACGATCTTCGGCTTCGCGGCCTTGTCTGCGAGCTTCGGCTTCGGTGTCGGCACGTTGGCTGCGCCGGTAGGCGGACGCGATCCGCGACAACTGGGTCGCGGACGCTTCCTTGGCCAGCTCACACCAAGACGACTCCGACGCGTCGGTCGCCACGCCCAACACACATTGAGCCTTGGTCGTCGACAGACTCCCTGATTCCCACGCCTCACGCACCTCGGGCCGTTCGGTGAGCGCGTCCCCCGCGTCGGCCAGACCCGACGCGGCCCGCGAGGAGAGGCCCAGATCGACCGACGCCCACTGGCCGAACGAAGTGAACCCCGACCCTTCCGATTCACCGCTTCGGTTCCGAAAGATCGCCATCGCCTGAGCGAGGCGGGCCTGTGCGGCCGCTATCGACGCCGCTGCTTCCACCAAGGCCATCCTCAGATCCCCGGTTGTCAACCCCGCAGCGGCCTCGCTGACCGGCGCCGAGGAATCGAGAAGATCCATAGCCAAAATTATAGCGAACGTATGTTCGACGTGCAACAGACTTTCGGCGGAATTCTCGGGATTTTCACACCGGTCAGATCGGCGCACAGTGGAGTCGACTGAGCGTCAACGGGCTATGCCGCGGGTGCGACAGGTTCGGGCCGAAGGTGCTGCAAGCCGAGCAGGAACCCTGCGCCATCGATCGAGCGCCGACCCAGCACCTCGAGGTCGGTCGCGAGGTCGGCGACTCGCTCGGCCTGGTCGAGTGTGCCGAGCTGGAGGATGAACAGACCGAGATCGTCGAGATGGCGGGTCGCGACATCGAGGCACGTACGCACCCCGTCGAGCCCGTCGGCGCCGCCGTCGATCGCTCCCACCGGGTCGTCGGGATACCCCCGGACCATCTCGGTGGGGACGTACGGAGGATCAGCGAGGATGATGGGGAACCGCTCGGTGTCGCGCAATCCTTCCGGCAACTCGGCGACGCGCACCTCGACTGCGTCGCCGAGCCCCGCGCGCGCGGCGTTCGCCACGGCAAATTCGCATGCGACGACGTCGCGATCGAGCTGAACCAATGGGCGGTGCGAAAGCCGTGCCGCGGCAAGTCCGACATGGCCGGCTCCGCAGTGGAGTTCCAGTATCGGGCCGCGGGGAGCCCATTTCGCTGCTTCACAGGCCCAATAGGACTGATTGATGGTCCAGGGTCGGGGTGCGAGCACCCGCGCGTCGTAGACGATCTTCAACGGCCCGAAGTGGGTCGTCGACGCTCCTGCGAGGGCATGGTGGGTCATGCCGCCTGCGGTTCGGGTACGTCGACGAAGCGGTCCCAGAGATCTGTGAAGAAGGCTCGGTCGACTTCTGCTCGCCAGCGCGCGCCGCGCACGATTCCATCGGCGATTCCAGGGTCATGTGACAGCGGCGCTATCACATGGTCGAGCCAGTCTTTGCCGTGACGAGGATCAGTCACGGCATGGACCTCATAAAAGGGGAGCGCGTCCGCGGAGGCCCCGACGCGTTCCAGACCTGCCACCACTTTGCGACAGCGTGGGCCGGCACACATCTCGATCATGCCGAGCACACCGACGAGCTCGGGTTGCATCGAGCGATTGGTCGCCAGTGTGGTGGTCAACAACGACCGACGCAATGCCGGCAACGGGAGGTCCCCGCGCGCGATGTGCGGCACCTCCATGGCTGCGGAGAGGTTCCGGTGCAGGGCACGGTGCACTTGGCGCGCATCACCGCGTCCCATTTCATCCCAGTAGTTCGTGGCCATCTCCATCTTCGGCTCCCCCGTGAGCCCGACTTGACAGCATGCGACCAGATCGTCGAAGCCATCGTCGGGTCCTCCTTCCACGGCGATGAACTCGACCAACTCTTCCGCTGTGGCGTCGCTGGCGATCCATCGATAGATCGGCGCGATCCGGCCTCGAGTCGCGATTCGGCGAACTTCTCGGCAGACATCGTCGCCCCATTCGCCGTGTGGGGTCGCACCGGCCAGCGATGCCAGGAGATTCCCTTCCGCACGTTGCTTCAGGGAGGCCACCACGGGATGGTGTTGCCACCGTGCCTGGGAGCCGATTTCGGTCCACGGCGCCAAGTAGAGGTCGTGAATGGCCGACAGGGTCAGGAGTTCATCACGATCATCATCGGGTTCTGCCCCTTCGATCTGACGCAAATCTTCGTCGCTGGATTGACACAGCGCGCTTGCAAGACGTCGACTCAAAAGTGGCGATCCGCGGGCTTTCATACCCGGTGGCACTGCCCGTGGCCGACGTGACCAAACCAGCCGCCTCCGCGCACCAATCCGGCGTTCGATCTTCAGCGAGGTGCGACCGTGGTGACGAGGACCCAGTCGCCGCGATCAGCTCTGGGCCGGTACCCATTCGCTGACCCGGGTGGCATAGGGCTGCTGTTGGGGCGTCGCTCCCGACGATGTGATCGCCGCGTGTTGCTGCTGCGCGTACTCGGTGACGGGTTTCGCCCACACCGCGGTGCCATACGCG
Organism: Acidimicrobiales bacterium; assembly: GCA_035703405.1. GTDB lineage: Bacteria > Actinomycetota > Acidimicrobiia > Acidimicrobiales > Iamiaceae > JAFDWI01. Next base: position 5,579 of record DASSYG010000311.1, read on the forward strand.
CAGATCTCGCTCCACTGGCCGATCGCGCCGGAGTCGAAACGCATCGCGATGATCGCGTTGCCACCCAGCAGGCGGGCCTGTTCGACCATGCGAGCCATCGCCTCGTTGCGGCTCTGCGACAGCAACTTGGTGAACTCGGGGATCTCACCGCCGCCGATGGAGCGGAGACCGGCGATGCAGCCGGCGCCGATGTTACGGGAGCGGACGGTCAGCCCGAACACTTCGCCGAGCGTGGCTTCGACGTCGTATCCGGGCAGGTCGATCGATGTGGAGATGAGCATCGGCGGATCCTACGGAACACCCGCTGCCGACGCCGACGAGGCCGAACCGCCCAGGTAGGGTCAGGCGACCGTCAAGCGACCGGCGGGGTGCGCAGCTGGAACGTGGCGCCCATCGGGTCGGCAACCGTGGCGATCCGACCGTACGGTGTGTCCTCGGCCGGGGCGATCACCGAGCCGCCCAGCTTTTCCACCTGCTCGACGGCGGCGTCGGTGTCATCTACGCACCAGTAAATCGTCCAGTGTGGGGGCGCACCCTCGGGCAACCAGGCCGTTGCATCCATGATTCCCGCGATCTGCCCGCAATCCGACGGGCCGTTCAAGGTCGAGTAGCGAAACTCGTCGGTGTCGCCCACCGCGTCCACCGTCAGGTCCAGCACCGACGAATAGAACTTCACGGCGGCGTCGTGATCGCGGGTGTGCAGCTCGAACCAACTCGGCGCGCCGGGTTCGTCGAGCACCGTGAATCCAGGGTGGGTTCCCTGCTGCCAGAAGCCGACGTTTGCCCCGGTCGGGTCGTTCAGCACCGCCATGACTCCGAGATCACCGACCGGCGTGACCGGCGCCATGAGTTCGGCACCCGCAGCGACGGCGGAAGTAGCGGCGGCCTCGGCGTCAGGGGTGGCCAGGTAGACCTTCCAGGCGTCATTGGCCGGCATGAAGAAATCGGTGCCCGGCTCGCCCATGTCGCCCATCGCGCCGGCAATGCGCGCACCGTCACGCTCGAAGCCGAAGTAGCCCCCGAACTCGGGGGCCGGCTCGTCGGCTGTCCACCCGAACAGTTCACCGTAGAACCGGCGGGCGGTGTCGACATCGGAGGTCCACAGGTCGACCCAGCATGGGACGCCGGCGGGAGGGGATTCACGAATGGTCATGGGATGATCCTTTGAGAGTCGGTGACATTTCACGTCCTGCAGTCACACAGACGGATCGACGCCCGAAAACTCATCGGTGCCACCGTGATCATCGCTCGGCGGTACTCAGGCGTCGAGGTGGGCGGGCAGACCGAACGAGGAGAACAGGCTTGGGTCTCCCAACGCCAGGAAGAAGTGCATCTCCGCGATACGTCCCTCGGAGATCTCCAGTACCTGCAGCGCCCACGGCGCATACCCGCCATCGGGGTCGACGCGGTACTGACCGAACGCCGGGCAGCCGTTCGCCGAGGTGGCGATGAGACGCGAGCCCCGACACGCACTCGGCCCCGGCTCGACCATCCACGCGCCGATATCGTGAGCACCGCGGATCCACAGCTCGAACGGCGGCATCGTCTGGATCGCATCGTCGTGCAACAATGTGACAAGCGTGTCGATGTCGTAGTGCTCGAACGCCTCGACGTAGCGACTCACCAGCTCGGCGGCGTCCGCGTCGAGGGGTCGGGTGACGTACTCGGCGGGCAAGCCCGCCATCGTGGCCCGAGCCCGCTGCAGCGCGCTGTTGACCGCGGCGGTCGACGTGTCGAGCAGCTCCGCGGCACCGGCCGCCGACCACTCCAACACGTCACACAGGATCAACGCGGCCCGCTGCTTGGCCGGCAGGTGCTGCAATGCGGTGATGAATGCCAGGCGCAGCGACTCATGTTGGACCGCCGAGGCCTCCGGGCCGTCGGTGTCGATGCCCACTGCAGTGCCGGCGACCGGGGAGATCCAGGGCAACTCGGGCCGTGGCGGACCCAGCAGGGTTTCGTCCGGCGGCGATGACGTCGCCAGATCCATGGGCCGAGCCCGGCGTTGGACCGCACGGCCCATGTCGATGCACACGTTCGAGGCGATCCGGTACAGCCACGTCCGCACCGATGAACGCCCTTCGAAGGAGTCGGCGTTCCGCCACGCGCGCACAAGCGTTTCCTGCACCGCATCGTCCGCCTCGGAACCCGACCCGAGCATGCGGTAGCAGTATCCGGTCAGTTCGCGGCGGTACGGTTCGAAATCGTCTGCGACCGCGGTGCCCCCGTCGGCCGCCTCGGCAACGATCACGTCCGGCTCTCGACGTGCCATCGGCGCAGCCTAGCTGTGAGATCCCGGCGTGTCGCCTGGGAGCATCACGTCGGAGGATCCGGCCAGTCCGGCGAGAGGAATACTCCGGTGAGGTGCAACTGGCAGTGGAGCCGGTAACCCTGTGCCTCGAGGATCGGAAACGGGTCGTGTTCGGGATCAGCCGACCGGGGCAATCGTTCGGCGAGCACCACCCGGGGCCGGTAACGGTCCCAGTCATTGGACCGGAGGACGATCGCATCGGCGCCCTCGCAGTCCACATCCAACAGGTCGATCTGCTGAGCGGGCGCCAGGTGTTCGTCCAGCACCTCGGCCAGGGTTCGCACCGGAACCTCGATCATCCGTGTCGGCCGGCCACCCGTGTCGGTGTGGAAGTGTTCCTCGAAACTCGAGAACCCCGCGTCTACCATGAAGCGTGCCGTGCCGTGCTCGGCGCCGATCGCGTAGCCGAGATTCAGGTCGCGGCGGCGGAACTGTTCGAACACGGCCCGATGCTCAGGCACGGGCTCGAGGTTGATGCCGTGCCAACCGCGTCGGTACAGGTTGTGGGTGTTCGACAACAGTCCGGGGTGCAGCGCGCCGACGTCCACGTAGAAGCCGTCGTCGCGGTCGGCGAAGAGCTGAGCAAGGATCAGATCCTCTCCGAACTGCGACATCGACACGGCCCGGCCGAAGGCGATCTGCTCCAGCGAGACGTCGCCGCGGCGCACCCGACGAACCGCCCGGACGCCGGGGCGCAAGCGGTTGCGGACCCT
>DASSYG010000352.1:0-9478 GCA_035703405.1 Acidimicrobiales bacterium
CAGCTTTGTCGGCCGGGTTGTAGCTGTCCTGGTCGGGCCGGGGCGTCGACGACTCCGGTGCCGCACCGCCACCTTCGGCATTGCCGTCGGCATCGTCGTCACCGGATCCGGTGTCGGTGGCGGGCTCAGTGTCGTCGTCGCCGTCGCCGTCGTCATCGTCATCGTCATCGTCATCGTCATCGTCGTCGTCGTCGCTGTCGCCGTCCTTGTCGGTTTCCTGATCCGAGTCGGTCGTGTTGTCTTCGTCGTCGGAACCGAGCTGGGTCTTTCCCGAGTCCCGGTCCGACAAATTCATCGATCCCCCCTGTGGCCCGCTGCCGCTGCCGTCGGGAGGACCCGCCTCACCGTCGCGGAGAGCGACCTCTTCCTCGGCCGCGAGATAGAGCCCGAGAGTCTCGGTGTCCATCATGTTCACCTCGTCGGGGTCATAGCCGACACCGATCAGGTAGTCCCGCCCCTGCTGCTCCCAGGCCGCCTGTCCCTCTGCGGCGGCCCAGCCGGACGCGGTCTCGGTGTCCAGCGGGCCGTCGTAGCCGATCAGCGCCCGGGTGGCTTCGCTCGCCAATGCCTCCCGCATCTGCTCGTCGGACATGTTCGCGACCGCTTCCTGGTCGTATCGGCCGGTTTCATTCAAGTAGTCGCGACCGGCGGCCGTGTGGATGTCGTCCGTCTCGCCCTGGGTCGTTTCGTCGATGCTCGACGTCGAAGACTGCCAAGCCGGATTCTGGCCACCGTTGATCCAATCGCCGCGGTTCACCTCCGGTCCGGTCGACGCCGCATCCGGTGCCGGGGAGGCGTCCTCGTCATCGTCGCTGTCGCCGGAAATCCGCCCGGAGACATCCTGAACCGAGGAGGTGACCGACGCGGTCGGCATCGACTCGGTGATCCGACTGTCCAGTGTCCCCACCAGACGGTCCGCAGCCGCGCCCACATCGGTCGATCCGTTGCCGGGGAGGCCGACATCACGCAACGCCGAGGGAACCCGTGCCTCCGCAGCAGATGACGAGGCGACCGACTCGGCACCGGTGTCGCCGGAGGCGGTGTCGTCGGTCGACTGCTCGTCCGACTTCTGCTCGCTCGACCGCGCGGCTTTTGCCTTCGCGATCGTCTTGTCGTCGATGGTGCGTCTGAATGCCATGGCAATCACCTGTTCATGGTCGGTCCCGCGGAAGCGGGAGAAGGTCGATCTGATGGAGCGACGCCGTCGAACGATCGGTCGACGCCGGGAGGGACGGCGAGGGCCACGAGCAGGCCTTCGCAGCTCCGCACGAGCACGGCAGCCGCGGCGGCGGTGGCGTGAGAGGCCAAGGGGTGCGCCATGCGCTCCTGCCAACGGGCGTGCTGGTCGATCAGCGCGGCACGGATCGCGTCGGCATCGGCGCCATCGCCGGCTCCCGATCGGGCCACCAGGTCGGTGCCGGCATCGCCGAGCAGACGAGACGCCGCGGCCGCCGCTGAAGCGTCGAAGCCGAGGGCCCCACGGCGCAGATCCTCGAGCACACGGGCCTCGGCGAGTTCATGGGTTTGCGCGCCGATACGCTCCACGGAAACGGCCAGATCACGGTCGCCCGACGCTTCGGCGGCCCTCATGGCCTCGGCCAGGCCATTGCGGGCCCGGAGCATCTCGGCACGGCGACCGAAGCGCTCAGCGACCGTGGCCCGAAGGGCGGGTAGCCCCGAGGTCGCCAGCAGATGCTCGGCCAGTACGCCGGGACCCACGGCAGGCCGGCCACGGAGGAATCCCACCGCGCTGCGGCACCCGAAGAAGCCGAACCGATCCAACAGCACGGCCCGCCGCTGGCCCGGAACCGCGACGGCCACGTCATCGGACAAGAACCGATCCACCGACAACAGCGCCGCGTCGACCACCATCGGATCCGCCTGGGCGATCACCCGGAACGCCTCGAACTCGTCATGGCGAAGGGTGCGCGCCGCTTGGGCCAGCAAACCGGCGACCGGGAGCACCGTGTTGACGAGGCCGGTGAGTCTCAGGTCGTGGCGCCAGCGGCGCGCGACCCGCGCGGCGGACATCATCGCGTCGGAGCGGGCGACGCCGATTTCGTCCGCACGCGACAGCACACCGATGGCATTCACCGGACTCGGGGTGACGAACCCGTCGTCGTGGAACGCCTCGAGGAAGCAGAGGTCGTCGGTGTGCACGTGACGCAACAGATACAGCACGGCATCGCAGCCGCCACCGTCGCCTCCAGCTCCGGTCAGGAATGTGGTGGTCCGTGTGCCCGCCGCTGGGTCGAGGGACGCCAGGCCGGGCGTGTCGACAAGCGTCATCTGGCGCAATGGCGCCGAGGGAAACTCGACGCGGACGCCGGCGAACGCCTCGACCGGACGGTCGCCGAGGTCGACACGCAGACCGTGCCCGTCACGGTCGTGGCGCAAGGCCACCCGCGTCCCGTCGGTGAGCGTCCCGTCGACGCGATAGGTGACCCCATCGCAGTACCAGGTGACGATCCTCGTGCATTCGGTGGCGTCGGTGGGCGCGACGAGGTCACCGACCATCGCGTTCACCAATGTCGACTTGCCGGACTTGACCCGTCCCACCACGGCAACCCGCAGAGGATCGTCCAGTCCGCCGGCCACGGTTTGGAGTCGGTCTCGGATCTGTTGGTCATCGACCCGGGCGATGCCCGCAGCCAGCACGCTCCGCACCTGGTCCAGCAGCCCGGTCATGTCGCCACCACCCGGTCGACCGCTCGAGAGAGCACGTCGAGGCGAATGAGTTCACGGTCGATGACCTCGAGGCGAGCCCGACGTGACGCCTCACCGGTTTCGACCGCCCGACGGGCTTGGAGCACCGACCGTTCGCGCGACGCCGTGGTATCAGCGATCCGGCGACCGATGTGGTCACGCACCACCCGCTGCACGCGCCGCTGGGCGGCTTTGTGTTCGACCGATGCCCGGTAGCAGACCTCGTCGAGGTGGGTGCGGACCACAGCCTTGGCCTCTTGCCGACGCTGGCGGAGTTGACGGCTCCGGTCATCGCCGATGGCGCGGCGACCGGCGAAGGCGCCCGCGACCCCGGCCAGTGGAAGCACCAGCGTGCCAAGTCCGAGGACCCCCAGTGCCATGCCGCCGATCACCATGACCGGCATGGCGCCGCCGTACCCTGCCCGAAACGCGTGGTGCACGCGTCCCTTGCCTGCGTCGTCTCCGAAGTTACCATAGGCCAGCCGAGCCGTCGGCGGTCCGGAGGTTCGGCGCGTCACGGTGGGGTCGTCCGTCTCGTCACGGTCGGACTGCGTCCACAGCTCGACCGGCGTGGGTTCGGATTCGTCGACGAGTTCGACCAGGCGGGCGGCCAACGTCTCTGCTTGGGCGCGCAAAAGGCTCAGGTTCGCGTCGACCGTCTCGGCAACACGTCGGTGGATCACCGGTTCCAGCTCGCCCCACGCCAGTTCCGGGTCGACCTCGTCGATGGTCGTCTCCACTTCCCGCAGCAAGGCACGGAATCCGTTGCGCAGATTCGAGTCGACGGTGGCCGACAGATCCGACATCCCGTCGCCCAGCACCTGCTGCCACGAAGCGGTCTGCTTGCGCAACCGGACCAACGCCCCCTCTGCGGTCGTCACCGGGTCCGGGTCTGATTCGTCTCGGGTCAACGCCTCACGTTCGTGAACGAGTGGCATCCGCAGGTGCACCAGTATGCGCCGAGCCTCGGCGAGGGCGCCCTCGACCATGATCCGGCGGGCCGAAGCACTCAGATCGCGCGCTATCACCTCGATGAGCGCGGGGAAGCCGGATTCGTCGTTCAGCGTCGCATCGTCGGCGGCGAGTGCCATGCGACGGATCTCGTTGGAGACGCCGATCACCGGAACGGTGAGTCCGTGCGCCGCGAGATGGGACCGGTCGGTGGCCAGAATCGTCCGCCAGTGCGGGCAGACGTCGGTCTTGGTTTCGACGACCAGCACCCTCCCGCACCGCCGGTCGGCGTCGACGAGCGCTTCCATCTCGGGCGCGGTCATCTCCTGGGAGGCGTCGGTGACGAACAGCACCGCATGGGCGTCGGCCAGCGTGCTCGCGGTCACAGCGGCCATCGCCGAGGTCATTCCGCCGACGCCCGGCGTGTCGATCAGCACCAACCCCGGTTCCAACAGCCGCCGGGGCAGCCCCGCTCGGACGAGTGTCGTGTCGGCCCGAATCGACACCTCCGCTACGTCGTCGAATCCCACCTCTCGGCCGTGTGGGCGACCGTCGTGATCGGCGACCCACGCCCGCGCCACGCACTGTTCGCTGAAACCGACCTCTACCGGCGCCGGCGACGTCACGTCGTCGTCGACGGCGCACACGGGCGCGTCGACCAGCGCGTTGACGAGCGAACTCTTGCCCGTCTTGAACTCGCCCATCACCGCCACCCGGAACCATGCCCCCTCGACCGTCCGGTGAGCCCGACGTGCCGCCGCGACGAGGTCGTCGCGTGCTTGGGTGGCGGCACGCTCGGCGAGCAGATCGAGAAGCGCACCCGCCCGCTGCGTCGGCGAGCCATCGGCCGGGATGCCGACCGGGCCGGCCGATGGCGCCACGGCAGGGGGCGGCGCCGTGATCGTGGTCGTCATGGCCGGATCAGTTCGATGCAGTTGCCGGTGCCCGGGACGGCGGCATGGTGCGCGTCGGCCACGATCGAACACAGCCGCGTCGCGCCCACGGTGTCGGCGTCAGCCAGGGTGTAGCCGGTTCGGCCGTGGTCGCCACCGACCGCAGTGAACGGGTTCGGCCCGTCCCAGAGTCGCCAGTCGCCGCCGCTGCCCGCGGTGCCGGCGTTGCGTTCGTCATCTCCGATGACCGAGTCGAAGTAGAAGTGGATGTGCTCCGACGGCGGTTCGAGTTCTGGGGTGTAGCCGCGGGTCACGTAGGTCGCGACCAGCCCACCGTCTTCATCGATCGACAGGTCGGTGATACAGGCGGTGGCCTGCGGCCCGGTCGGGCACTCGGTGATCCTCGGCGCCGCCAGCCCCTGCCCGGTCGCGACGGTGCTGTCGGGAGCGTTGCGCGGAGGTTCTTCGGCGTGGGTGTCGGCCGTCGCCGCACGTGTCGTCGAGGACGACGCCGATGGGGTCGTGGAGCCCCGATGCGGCACGTGTGCAGCGCCTGCAGCAGGACCGGCCGCGACGGTCGTGCCCCGTCCGGTCGCGGCCCGGACCTGTTCGGGCTCACCAGTGCCCCTCAGGACCAACCAACCGGCCACCAGCGACACGACAAGTGCCAACGCGGCGCCCACCAGCACCGGTACACGCGAACGCTTCGGCGCTTCGGCCTCGCGGTCGACGACCATCGCCGGCTCGTTGGGAGCCACCGGTGGAGCGGCCGCAACCGGAACGCGATCGGTCGCCTCGACGATTGCCGCCGCGGCCCCGGCCGCACCCAACGCGACAGCGTGTTTGGGATCGGCGTCAACCGCGACCGGACGACCGAGTTCGTTCGACACCAGTTGCGCCACGATCGGCAGACGCGAGCTGCCACCGACCAGCAGCACCGTCGAGACGTCTTCTTCAGTGATGTCGGCAGAGTCCATCGCTCGCCGCATCGCGTCGATCGTCTCCCCCAACGCGGGGCGCACCATCGCCTCGAACTCGGCGCGGGTCAGACGCACCTCGGTCGCGGTGCCCGGCAGCATGACCGGAACGACGGCATCGGTGTCGCTGGAGAGCGCTTCCTTGGCGTCGACGCATTCCCGGCGCAGACGTGCCAAGGCCTGCAGGGTTGCCGGATCGTCTCGGTCGAGTTCGGCCACTGCCGCGCCGAGGACCCGGGTGACGTGGCCGAGCACGGCGGCATCGAAGTCGATGCCACCGAGCCGCTCGATCCCTTCGGGACGGCCCAGGATCTCGAAGGTCTCCTCGTCGACCTTGCGCAGCACCGCGGTGTCGAACGTCCCGCCTCCCAGGTCGTAGACCGCCACGACCGATCCGATCTCGACGCGTTGCTGAGAGGCGTAGTGGCGCACTGCCGCCTCGGGTTCGGTCAGAAAGGTGACGTCGTCGAGCCCGGCCCGGCGCACCGCCTGGCCCAGTAGGTCGATCTTGAAGGGCCCCCAGTTCGCCGGGTGGGTGACCGCGACCGCGGCGGCCGGGCCTCCTTCACGTCGCTCGACCTCGTCGACGACCCACCGGAGCAGCCGCGCGATCAGGGCCTCGGCGGCATAGGGCACCCCACCGAGCAGCAACGGGGTGGGGTCGCCCAGCCGGCGCTTGAACTCGCGGGCGACCCGGTGCGGCTCCGCGGTCGCCCGTCTCTCGGCCGTCTCGCCGGCGACAACGGTCTCGTCCGCGCGGAGCAGTACGACCGATGGGATCGCCGCCGAGCGGGTACCCAGCTCGACGATCGTGGAGCGTCCGTCCCGGTGGACGGCGGCCGACGTGAACGTGGTGCCGATGTCGATGCCGACGCTGTAGGAGTCCATGTCGTTCACCAGCCGAGAAGGTCGTCGAGGACGTCGTCGAGTTGGTGCGAGCCGTCGTCGAGCCCGGCATCGGGCCCGTCGTCGTGGCGGGTCGACTGGCCGCCATCGACCAGCGAAACGGGATCTTCGTCATCGATCGGGGACACGTCGCTCACCATCTGCACTCCTGGTCGTCGGGGCCCATCAAGCGTGTATCCGCGCACTCAAGGCCGACTCAAGAGGCGCTCGTCAGTTCGAGAGTCCCGCTTCGGGGGACGCAACTACAGTTCAGGTGGTGCGGGTGCGACTGTTCGGCCAGATCGCCGTCGACCATGCCGACTCTTCCGGGGTCAGGGCGCTGCGTGCATCCAAGTCGCGCACGATCCTTGCGGTCCTCGCCACCAGTCATCCCGATCCGGTACCGGAAGGACGGCTGAGCGAGGCGCTGTGGCGTCATGATCCCCCGCGCAGCGCCCGGACCGCCTTGCAAACCCATGTATCGTCGCTGCGCGACCTGCTCGAACCGGCACGGCCCCGCCGCGACCCCGGCCGGTTCATCGTCTCGACACCGGGTGGCTATGCGCTGAGGATCGATCCGGACGATCTGGACCTGACCAGATTCGCCCGCCTGATCGCGTCGGCGCGTTCCGCCGCCGAACGAGGCGACGCCGACAAGGCAATTGCCCGGTTGAACGAGGCGCTCGAGCTGTCACGGCCACCTCTTCTCGATGACCTCGCACTCGAACCCTGGGCCGTGCCCGTGGTGACGCGGGTGGAAGACCAGCGTGGCGCCGCGTTCGAGTCGCGGTTCGGGCTGGCACTCGACCTCGCTGAGACGGTGGCAGATACCGATGCGATGCAGCGTGCGGTCGGGGAGTTCCCGTACCGGGAGCGACTCGCCGGTCAACTCGCACTCGCCCACTACCGCCGCGGCGATCAGCACCAGGCGTTGGCCGTCCTGGCCGACGTGCGGAAGCGACTCCGTGAGGACATGGGCCTCGACGTCGGACGAGAGCTCCGCCTGTTGGAGCACGCCATACTCACCCAGGATGCGAGCCTGAAGTTCCTCGGTACCGAACGCCCCCGCGAGCCGATCCGACCGACGCGCCCCACGACCGCTCCGATGCTGGGCCGTGACGCCGACCTCGCGGCCGTCGTGGCGGCGGTCGGCCGTCACCGGCTCGTGACCGTCACCGGCCCCTCGGGATCCGGCAAGTCCACCCTCGCCGCGCACGTCGCCGCGGCGTGCGCCTCGGACTTCGCCGGGCGCGTCCACACCGTCGATCTGACCGATGCCGCCGATCAGGACGTGCTCCGTGCGTTCGCCACTCGACTCCGAGTGGTCGACCATCCACTGGTGCCTCTCGTCAACAACCTGGTCGACGCCATCGGTGTCGAACCGGTGCTCCTGGTCGTCGAGACCTGTGAGATCGCGATCGAGCCGGTTGGCCGGGCCGTCGCCGCACTCCTCGCGGCGCCAGGTCTGAAGGTCCTCGCGACGTCCCAGACGCCCCTGCGGCTCCGCTCCGAGCACCTCCACAGGCTGCGCCCACTCGATCTCGATTCGGCCGTCGCCATCCTCACCGGCGCCGAGCCAGGGGTGACGGATGGCGACGTCGACAGCGGTCGCCCCGACATCGGTGAACGATTGCAAGCTGCCGCTGAACGACTCGACCGGCTCCCGCTCGCACTCGAATTGGCGGCCCCCCGGCTGGCGGCGCTCGGCGTCGACGAACTGGAACGGATCATCGACACCGGCGGCGAACTGGCCTGGGAATCCGCCGACCGACCCGGCAGGCATCGCTCGCTCGACACGGCCATCGGCTGGAGTCTCGACCGGCTCGACGACCTCCAGTTCACGCTGCTCAGTCGCCTGCTCGCACACGCCGCGCCTTTCACCGCACGGGCCACGTCGATGCTGTGGAACTCCCCGCCATTGGATGACGCCACGGTCAGCGCCGCGTTGGCCGAACTGGTCGACCGCTCACTGGTGTCGCGCATACCCGGATCCGAGCCGCGGTTTCGACTCCTCGACGGGGTCCGGCGCGTCGTGGCCGCACGGGCCACCCCCGACGTGGTGGATGCGGCCGGGTCGTGCTTGGCTGATGCCGCGTTCGCGGCTCTGCAATCCGAGACCAACGGTACCGACATCGCTCATGGACTCGCCGATCTGGCCGACGAGGTGCTGCCCGCCGCCAAGCGGCTCGTTGCCAATTCGGACGATCGAAGCCTGTATCTGGCGGCCATTCTCGGAACCTTCGCTATCGAGCGCGGCCACATCGGTGAGGTCCGCCAGATCATGGAGCGGGCCTTGGACGCGCACCGTGACGCACCTCCGCCGGTCCGTGGCATGGTGCTCGCACACGCGGGCTTTCTCGCCTGGTATCAGGGCGACCTGCACGGTGTGCGCACCACACTCCGACGTATCCACCTCCTCTCCGTGGAACCGGGGTTCGACCTCGTGCGACCCGCCGTGGATGGCTGTGCCGCGTTCGTCGAACGGCGCTATGACGACGCGCAGGCCGGTCTTGAAGCCGCGCTGGAGATGCTGGCGCCGACCCCGACGGCGACTCCGACGAAACCGTTCATGCTCCTGGCACATCTGACCGGCAATGCCGCGCTCTACGCCGGAGATCTCGACGCCGCCGCCAGCCATTACCGGTCACACCGCGAAGCCGCAGAAACACTTGACGACGGCTTTCATCTGGCACAGGCGTTGCGCTTCGAGGCGGTGGTGCGGTCACACGTCGGTGACCACGAGACCGCACTGCGGTGGGCCGAACGCAGTCTGGCGCTGGCTCGTGAAGATGCCGATCCGGTCGGTGTCGCCCAGTCCCACGCGGTCGGAGCGATGCTCGCCGGCGCGGCAGGGTTCCGATCCGAAGCGTCCGTGCACGCGGTTGCGGCGCTGGACGCCTCCCGCGCACAGCTCGACGTCTTCGCACTCCGCGCGGCACTTCCGATCGCCGCCGCGCAGGCACGCCGCAGCGACGGCGACGAGCGGGCGGCGCGTCTGCTGGGTTGGTATCTCGATCTGCTCGACCGGTCCGGCCATGCGCATTGGCCGACCGTGGCGAGACTTGT
>DASSYG010000416.1:0-6848 GCA_035703405.1 Acidimicrobiales bacterium
GTCGACCTCGAGGTGGGCGACGAAGAGGTCGTCGCCATCGTCGGCGCATCGGGGTGCGGCAAGACCACCCTATTGCGCATGGTCGCGGGGCTGACCACGCCGACCCAGGGCGCAGTCCACGTCGACGGACGCCACGTGTGGCACGACGGGCGACCGGATCGTGAGGTGATCGACCGTCTGGCCGTCGTCTTCCAGGATCCGAACCTGCTGCCCTGGTTCTCGATCGAGGACAACATCGCCCTGCCGTTGCGCATGCGGGGGGTCGCCAGGCCCGAACGGCTGGCCAAGGCACGGGAACTCTGTGCGTTCACGGGGCTGGCGGGTTTCGAGAAGATGCTGCCCGCGGCGCTGTCGGGGGGAATGCGCCAACGAGCCGCGCTGGCAAGAGCATTGGTGGCGTCGCCGCGTCTGGTGTTGTTGGATGAGCCGTTCGCGTCGTTGGACGCACTGACGCGTGACGCCATGAACCTCGAGTTGCAACGGATCTGGCAGCAGAAGCCCAGCACGACGATCGTGGTGACCCACTCGATCGCCGAGGCGGTGATGCTGGCCGATCGGGTCATCGCACTCACGCCTCGTCCCGCCCGCATCGCTGGTACCGTCGACGTGGGCTTCGACCGCCCTCGTTCGCTGGAGCTGCAAGGCACCTCGACCTTTCAGGAATTGGTCGGGCGGGTCCGGGGTCATCTGCAGGACGCCTCGTGAGCACCCGGTCGCGGATCGCCGCGTTCGCACTCACCATCGGCCTGCTCGTCGCGCTGCTGGTCGCGTGGAAGGTCTACGTCTCGGTGGCTGACGTCTCCAAGTTCGTGCTCCCGCCGCCCGAAGCGGTCTGGCATTCGATCGTCGACCTTCTCGGTCAGGGCCGCACCTGGCACCACGTCTGGGTCACGTCCCAGGAGATCCTGCTCGGCTTCGGACTCGCACTGGTGTGTGGCCTGGCAGTTGGGGTTGCAATCGGCGAGTTGCCTGTGGTGGACCGAGCGGTGAATCCGTTCCTCATCGCGCTGCAGGTGCTGCCCAAGGTCGCGATCATTCCGCTCTTGATCCTGTGGATGGGTTTCGGCTTGTCGGCCAAGGTCGTGGTGGCCGCGGTGTTCGCCTTCTTTCCGATCACCGAAGGGACCCGGGCCGGGATCCGCTCGGTCGAGCCCGGGCACCGCGACCTCGCGGCGACCCTGCGTGCCACCCGCTGGCAACGCTTGCGCTTCATCGTCCTGCCGAGCGCGCTCCCGTCGATCCTCACCGGTATGGAGGTGGGGGTCGTGCTGGCGACGATCGGTGCGGTCGTCGCTGAATACCTGGCGGGAGGCGAGGGTCTGGGATGGCTCGCCGTCGCCAGTCTCAACCAGCTCCAGGTGGCCGATCTGTTCGCGGTGATCGTCCTGCTCTCGGCGCTTGGGTTCGTGGCGTACGCGGCGATCGCGAGCTTGCGTCGGATCCTCGTTCCGTGGCATCCCTCTGCAGACGACCGTCCGCCGGGTTTCTGACCCATCGGCTCCGGCGCCGGGGTCCCGGAACGTACTTTGCACGCTTCACCCCGTTTCGGGCACCCCGTTTCGGGCAGGAGAACGGTGCAAAGACGCGGTTCGGGCAAGGCGCTGGTGGACCGGGTCACCCGGCTCGCGACCCGCCCGTGTCGGCCACGTCCGTCACCGCGGACGCCAGGCGGGCGGCGACGGTCGCAATCCGGTCACGGAATGCGTCTGGCTCGATCACCCGGAAGTCACGGTCGAGGTTCACGACGAGCTGGATCGGCCCGTCGAACGAGTCGGTGTCCATCGTGACGCGGCACTGCTGCGGGTCGACGTCGTCGACGGTGGCCCATCGGCCGAAGCGACGGCGAACCTCGTCGCCGGCACAGTCCACGTCGATCACCACGCGTGACCGTCCCGGTCGTTCCCGGATGGAGCGTTGCACGAAGGCCGCCAGGTTCTGATCCGGCCATGCCCGCGCCGAATAGGAGTTACGGGCCGGTCGGGGATCACGCATCCGGTCGAGCCTGAACGTGCGCCAGTCGTCACGGAGCGTCCGGACCGACACGTCGAGTCGATCGGCAAGCTCCGAACCGGGCCACCAGCGACGTCGTTGCAACAGCCCCAGCAACTGCAGGGCGCGAGAACCGGTGCTGGCCACGAAAAAAGAACTGCACAGATCGAGGACAGAACCTGACCGCAATAGGCGCGATCGTTGGCGCATGAACCAAACCATCACTCTTTCCCGTGAACGCCGCGACCTGATCGAAGCCTTGGGAGCCCACCGTTCGTTTCTCATTCGGACCGCCGTCGGGCTGACCGACGCACAGGCCCGACATCGCTCGACAGTGAGCGCCCTGAGCATCGGCGGCATCATCAAACACGTCACCGACGGCGAGGTGAGCTGGACCGACTTCATGACCGGCAACGGCTTGCGTGGCGACGACGAGTCGATCGACTGGGCCGATCCCGACCCGGCAGTTCTCGCGGACTACCAGCAACACTTCATCATGACTGCCGACGAAACAATCGCCGGCATCCTCGACCGCTACGCCGAAGTCGCAGCCCAGACCGACCGACTGGTCGCCACGATCGACGATCTCGATGCCGAGTATCCGCTCCCCGCCGCTCCCTGGTTCACCCCGGGCGCGACCCGCTCGGCGCGCCGCACATTGATCCACATCATCGCCGAGACCGCGCAGCACGCCGGCCACGCGGATGTGATCCGCGAAGCGATCGACGGCCAGTCGAGCATGGGCTGAGGCGACGGCGCAGCAACTGGGTCTTGGGCAAATCGGCAACGTGCCCGCGGGCACGGTCGGTCACCGTCCGTACTTCGCCGGTCAGGCCGGCGGGCGCCGTCGGCTGCCGTCCTGAGAATGTCACACGCCGGCGCGAGGGTGGGTTCCAGACGCGTGAGGCGCCCTCGTGCCGACGGCGCCCACCGATTGGAGTCGGACCCCCGAAGGAGACGCGTCGTCATGGTCGATGTCGATGAAGCTGCCAGGAACCGCTTGTACAATGAACTCAGCCGCAAGCTCGACGAATCCGAGACGCTGATGAAGTTGCTGCCGACATCCCAATGGGACGACTTGGTCACCAACGACCGCCTCGACGCCCGAATGGCACAGGTCGATACCCGCTTCGTGCAAGTCGACGCGAAGATCGAGACCGGGTTTGCGAAGGTCGACGCCAAGATCGAGCGGTCCACCCGGACGGTGATCATCTGGGTAGTGGGGGCGATGTTCGCCTTCAATGCGACAGTGATCGCGATCCTGAACGCGGCGCACTGAGGCAACTCGACGACTCAGCCCTCGATGCGCAGTACTTTGTCACGGGAATGTGCACCGGCGACCAGGGTGACGTCGCGACGGTGGACGCCGAAGTGTGCTGCCACGAGACGGCGGACCGCTTCGTTCGCCGCGCCGTCGACGGGTGGGGCTGTGGTCCGTACCAACAGCCGACCCTCGCGTTCGCCACCGACTTCGTCGCGGCGTGCCCGCGGGACCACTCGCACCTCGATGGTTCTGCTGACGCGCTCGGCCGACATGACGAGCACAGGTTCGCCCATGGGCAGGCCGGCGGCAAGCCACCCGGGGGATTGGGGCGTGGATTCTGGGTCTTCGGATTTCAGCGGGGCAGCACTCGCGGGCGGACGCCTTCGACCCGTTCGATCGCGTCGCGAAGCCGTTTGGCGAGTCCGGCACGCAACGTGCGGTGCTCGGTTGATCCCGCCAGGTTGTGGCGCTGGTAGGGGTCGGCTTCCAGGTCGTAGCAGTGGGTCTCGACGTAGGTGTGAGCTGCGGCGGCGAGGTGACCTCGGAGCGGGTTTCGGCCCGGGGCGACCGCGGCGTAGGTGTAACGATCGGTCCGGAGCGCGCGACCGATCTGAGATTCGGAGATCTGGATCAGCACTTCGTCTCTCCATGAGGGCGTCGACGAGTCGGTCTGCTGGAGCGGGCGACCGTCCAGTTCGTCGGTCAGCTCGCCGTCAGCAGCGTGGACCAGCGTGGGCAGCAGATCGAGATGGGTGACCAGACGATCGTCTCTGGCCCCGAGATCGAACCCCGGCCCGGCGATGATCAGTGGCACGTTGATCGAGGCCTCGTGACACGAACGTTTGTACTCCAGATTGCGGGTCCGGTAGTGGCTGCCGTGGTCGCTCGCATACACGACCACCGTGTCGTCGAGGCGGCCGGTCGCGCGCAGCGTGTCGAGGAGCCGTCCGACGTTCGTGTCGATCGCGGCGCACGCGGCGAGTGACTGGGCGTAGTTCCAGCGCCAGTCTCCCAGTGTCCCTGCCAGGTCGCCGGGTACCTCGAAGTCGCGGTAGCGACTTGCCCATCCCTTTGGGCCGATGGTCCGAAAGCGGTTGTTCTGGTGGTGGGGCTCGAGAAACGAGACGAACAACAGGAACGGGTCGTCGCCGGTGGCGAGGCGACTGAGCCGGTCGACCGCCACGTCGCCGACGGCATCGACCCGGTAGCCCGAAAGCGCGATCTCGTCGCCGTGTTCGTCCCAGAGGTGGCCCGCATACGGCGTGCTGGTCAGCTCGAGTGCGTCGGCCGCTGCCCACGCATCGGTGTAGCCGCCTCGACGTTCGGGCGGGATCGGTGACTTGATGAAACTGGCGCGGGGTCGGCCCGCGGGCAGGCGTGGACCGATGTCGGACGCGAGATGCCATTTGCCCACATAGCCGGTGCGGTAACCCACCGCGCGCAGCCGGTCGGCGAGGGTCGGTACCTCGGTGGGGAGCGCGAGTCCGTTGCGCCAGCAGCCGATGGCGGTCGGCCAGCGTCCGGATTGGAGCGAAGCACGGGCTGGACCGCACACGGGGTTCACGCAGAACGCGTTGTCGAACACGGTGCCTCGACTGGCGAGACCGTCGAGAACCGGCGTGACCTCGAGTGATTGGCCGTAGACGCCGATGGTGTCGGGGCGTTGCTGGTCGCTGAGCACCACCAGCACGTTCGGGACGGTCATGTCCGACAGCCTGTCAGAGCGCCGACGTGCCGAGTCCGATGGACGGCACCGAACTCGCACCGCTTCGGTTCCGATGCGACGTGACCGGCAGTCGACGGGCCCCGTCGGCTCATTAGTGGCGAGGGGCGCCCCGACGGGTGCGGTTCGCCCCTCGCGTCCGGTGGGGTCAGGTGGCTTCCACGGTCCGGTCTCGGCGGTGAATGACCCAGAGCCCTGCTTCGAGCATGGCGATGGATCCGAGCACGAGCACCATGAACGTGATCATGCTCACCGGGACATCCGCGACTCGGAACGCCACGAGCATCGTCACCATGAAGACGAGATGGATGGCGTGTTTGCCCATGTGGTCGAGCAGCACCTTGTTGTCGATGGTTCGTTGCACAACGGTCTCCTGTTGGTGAGGTAGACGTCTGGGTTGACACGTGTATCCTAACGCTGCAATCGCGAGAACTACACTCGCCCGATGGCTTCGGGCAGCGCAGGTTGGTCACGGGCGAAACGAACGTCCACCCGGGTCGACACGCGGGCCGCCATCGTCGACGCCGCGCTCCGATTGTTTTCGCGCCACGGCTACATCGGGGTGCGGGTCGAGGACATCGCCCGCGAATCCGGCGTGTCGAGGGCGACGTTCTACAAGCACTTCTCCGAGCGTGACGAGATCATCGGCGAGCTGTTCGGACGTTTGCTCGCTGCCGATGACGACATCGAAGCACACGGTCGTGACCCCGAAGCACGGGTCATGTCGCTGCTGCGTCAGGTCGCCGAACGCATGCTGGCCCAGGAAACGCTGGCTCGCTTCGTCTACAGCTTGCCCGTCCGACACGATGCGATCCTGCCCGGTGGCGCGGCAGCACCGGCGGTGATGACCCGGGTCGCCAAGGAACTCGAAGCCGGTTACGACGCGGGAACGCTGCGGACCGGCATCCCCTTGGAGGCGTACGTCGAGATGATCGGCCGGGTGTTCGAAGCGGCGATGCGTGACTGGGCCGAAGACCGTGCCGATGACGCGGTGGAACGCCTCGAGCAACTGGTCACCATCGCGTTCAACGGCATCAACACCCGCCGGAAACCTCAGAAGCGCCAGGCGTGATCAATCCGGCAGCATGCCCTTGGCGTACTTGGCCTGTCCGGCATGTTGGACGGCGTCGTCGGCGATGCTCACCAGCCGCACCCCGAGGGTGACCGGCGGGTCCCAGTGCTCGTCGATGACGCGGTCGAGATCATCGGAGGTGAGGGTCGCAAGGTAGTCGCGAGCCTGTTCGGACACCCGGGTGTAGTACCCGCCAAGGGCCCCGGTGTCCCGTGGACGGACGGCGGCGACCTGGTCGGCGGTGTGGCCGTAGCCGCTGTTGGTCGGGTCAGCGTCCAACCCGAAGCCCTTCGCCCAGTCGCCGACGACCCAGACCTGCGCGACGTCGGCCACGTCGGCGATCTGTGCGTCGATCACCCGGGCGAGGTGCCAGACCAGCCACCCGATGGGATTGGCCCCCTCCGCCGGCCGCCACGTCAGGTCGTCGGGGCTGAGCCCATCGAGGATCTCGACGACGTGATCGTCGACCCGCGCGAAGTATTCGGTCAGAACATCGATTGGTTGCATCGGACGCCTACCTCCACTGGGTCGCTGCACGGTCTCGAGCCAGTATCGCGCCGTCCAGGGCGCTGACTTCGTGAGACGTGGACCCGGCGCGGTGCTCACGCGCGGGCGACGGTGACACTACCCTTTCGCCACCACAAAGGTGCACTGATTCCACGCCCGCCCACCGAAGCGACGGCCAGTTCTAGCGGTCAGTGCGCGCTGGTGGCCTCCGGGCACCATTCGAATCCTTGAGGGGGCGAGGTCGGAGAGGTAACATAGCCAGCCACTACGACTGGACGGCCGGTGACGCGATG